>CAYTRK010000087.1:0-8398 GCA_964440205.1 uncultured Victivallaceae bacterium | reverse complement strand
GGATACCCTTCACCGACTGCCTTTCACCGAGACGGGAGGAGTGTCGTTTCGGGCACATATAGGGAAGCGACTTCACCAACAGATTCTGCGGAAGAGCCCATTATTGTTTTGCCTTATTACCCGATAGATTCCTATTATTCAGGGGTTATGGAAATGATACATGAAGAATTGAAGGAAATGCAGGGACGGAGCTTTCTCAAGCTTGCGGATGTGAGCGATTCCGAAATGCTGGCGTTGCTTGACCTGGCCGAACTGTTAAAGCGGGAGGGACGCAAGGGCGCAATGCGGCTTGCAGGCAGGAGCGTGGCAATGTTGTTCGAAAAATCATCGACCCGGACCCGTTGTGCAACGGCGGTGGCAATGGCATCGGAGGGCGGACACGCGGAATACCTCTCCTGCAAGGAAGTACATCTCGGGAAGAAGGAATCTGTAGCTGATACAGGACGGGTTCTGGGCAGGATGTTTGACGGCATTATGTTCCGTGGCTTCAGTCAGTCCACGGTTGAAGGGCTGGCGCAGAGCGCGGGGGTTCCTGTCTGGAATGGATTGACCGACGAATGTCATCCGACCCAGGCGCTTGCCGGTCTTATGACTGTACGCGAACATTTCTCGCAGTTACGGGGACTTCGCTTTGTTTATGTAGGTGATGGAAGGAACAACGTGGCAACCTCTTTTATGTTCGGCTGCGCAAAGGCGGGGATGGACTGCTGTGTGTGCGCTCCGGCTGAGCTGGCTCCTGTGGAAGACACTTTAGACGGCGCGGCTGAAATTGCTTCGGGGAACGGCAGTAGCGTAAAATTCATGCAAGACCCTGCGGAAGCTGTGAAGGGCGCCAATATACTTTATACAGACGTATGGGCATCAATGGGCGAAGAAAGCAGGCTCAATGAGCGCATTGAGCTTCTGAAACCTTACCAGGTCAATATGCAAATGGTTCGCAATACCGGAAATCTGGAAAGCGGCAAGGCGCTGTTTCTGCATTGCCTTCCTGCTTATCATGACAAGCAGACGGACGTTACGAAAGAGACCGGCGCGCTGGAAGTTACCGATGAGGTTTTTGAAGCTGAGTTTTCCAAGGTATTTGACGAGGCAGAGAACAGATTGCATACGATTAAGGCGCTGATAATGGCGAGTATTGGATGAGGCAGGGGCGAGATGCATCTTGCCTGTACGGAAGTTGGAGGTGTCGATGAAGAGCTTGCGTGATATTGAGTGGGATGATTTCAAGCGGCTTGACCTTGAAGAAAAGGCGGAGTACTTCACTGTAGACGGACGTCCTTATCACACCCTGATCGCGCAGCAGTTTGACCGGGAGCAGCTCGACAGGCTCGGGGAACTGGCTACAAAAATCAGGTTTATTGCCAAGAGTCATGATGGGATGAGGTTTCTGCAGTCTCTCCTTTTTGATAAGCGGGCGATGCTTTATTTCACGCAGCCCAGCACGCGCACTTTTCTGTCTTTTTGTGCGGCGAGCCAGATCCTGGGAATGCGGATAGGGGAAGTTCGGGATACTGCCACTTCCAGCGAATTCAAAGGGGAATCCAAGGAAGATTCTGTAAGGACGTTCAGTTCTTACTTTGACATAATCGTGATGCGCAGCCCCGTGGGGGGATTGGCGGAGAGAATGGCATGGGTTCTTACAAACTCCGACAGACCGGTTCCCATTATTAATGCCGGGTCGGGCCGGGATCAGCATCCTACGCAGGCGTTGCTGGATATTTATACGCTTCAGCGGAGTTTCGAGGACATTGGGGGGATAGACGGCAAGAGGGTAGTTTTTGTCGGCGATCTTGCCAGGGGGAGGACGGTTCGGTCGCTTTCGCTTCTTCTTTTGAATTATCCGGGAGTCGAACAGTGTTTTGTTGCTCCAGGGAAGCTTCAGATCGGTGATGACATCCTTAAGGTTCTTGCAGATCGCGGTGTAAAGTACGAGGTTTCAAACGATTTTGAGTCTCAGATCGGTTCGGCGGATGCCATATACATGACCCGGGTCCAGGATGAGTGGGACAGGGATGCCGAAAAAAGTGAGAAGATAGATATTTCCAGATACTCGTTTACTGTGGATCATCTTTCGCGGCTGAAGGAGAGCGCGGTTCTTATGCATCCGATGCCTCGCAGAAACGAGATCTCTCCGGATATTGATCAGGATCCCCGCGCTGTGTACTGGCGTCAGATGCGCAACGGAATGTGGATCCGGTCGGCCCTTATGGCTGAGACCTTCGGGGTTAATGAACGAATACTGGAATTCGATTCATCATGAAATACCGGTGTTGGCGAATGCGGAAAATGCTTTTGAACTCTGTTCTGTTTTGTTTCCTCACCGTTGAGGGACTGACCGGCAGCTTTGCCGCAGTTTCCTATGGCCAGTTATCTGATCAGGATCTTGCTCCCGTTTTCTCTCTTGATCAGTCTATTACGGGAGCCAAACGAATACGCGCCCTTGGGCCTGTGCTGGAATGGCAGCGGGCCGGAGACGGCCCAGTTTTGACCGGCAAGCATATCGGAAGGGCATTGCACAGCAGGTATCTTGGTTTCCGGCCTTTCTTCAGTTCGGTTACCCGCCAAGGAGCCAAGAAGCGGATGCTGGACATACTTTGGCCCCTGATGACAGGACTAAAGAACGGTACGGAATCCAAATGGCGGTTGGCGACTGTTATTGCCCATAACTTTGATACAACGGATACGGAATCGAAGTACACTTTTATGGCGTTTCCAGTCATATTCGCAGGCAGAAGCCAAAGCAATGAGCCGTACTTTGCGTTGTTTCCTGCCGGCGGGAAAATTCATGATGTTATGGCCCAGGACACAATCGCGTTCGTGTTGTTCCCATTATACCTGTATTTGAAACAGGACGAAACAGAATCGCATAATTTCCTCTGGCCGCTGATATCCAGACGCAAGGGCGGCGGAACGGATGCCCTCAGGGTCTTCCCATTCTATATGCATTCGGAAAAGGAAGATCGGTGGGAAAAAACCTCGGTTCTGTGGCCTTTCTGGAACTCTGTCAGATACAAATACGAGAATGAGAAGGGTGGGGGCTTCATCCTTTTCCCTCTTTTCGGGCGGGTTGCAACCGAGAGGCAGACAACCACCTGGGTTGTTCCGCCATTTTTCAAATGGGCTGTTTCGGATGTCGGAACACACGCACACCTGCCGTGGCCGTTTATTCAGTATGCTTCCGGCGACACCGAGAAGCTGTATTTCTGGCCCTTGTGGGGCAGTAAGAAGACCGGCGGGACCGACTCGTGTTTTGCCTTGTGGCCGATCATTCATTGTCGAAGCTCAAGGCTGGCAAACGAAGTGAGCCGCAGTTTCCGGGTTCTGCCTGTATTCTATTATGAAGATCGGGGCGTTAAGACTGAGCACGGCGGGGCAGGCGCGGCGGGGGGCGAGAAGATGAAAACACAGTCCAGGTATATCAAGATATGGCCTTTAGGGTTCTATCGCCGCAATGGCGAGCAGCATCTTCTTCGGATCCTGTCTCTGTGGCCGTTGAAACAGAGCCCGCCGATCGAAAGGAATCTGGCGCCTTTATGGTCGCTGTTTACTTCGAGTCGTGTTGGGACGCGCAGGGAAGACGAGTTGTTATGGGGGCTTGTTTCAAGGGAGCGGGAGGGAGATCATTATAAAAAATGGTCGTGGCTTATGGGACTGGTACAATACAAAAGAGAGTCTGGGCAAAAGCAACTGCGTCTGCTACATTTTATCAAATTTGGCGGAAAATGATGCATAGGGGTGAAATGCGTTGCAATCATTACTACACCTTTTACATGGGGAACTGAGGCATACGTTGTAGATATGATAACACGAGAACCTGAATATTATCCTTCTCCGAGAAATGCGATCGGCTGGATAGGCCGCCGGGTTATCTTTAGTCTTCGCGAAATAGGCCGGGCTGGAAGGCTTTTGGGTGCGGCAGTGGTTAGTGTCCGTTATGTTTTTACTCCGCGGTCGTGGCGCGAGATGGTCGGTCAGATGTTCGTTTATGGCATTAAGAGCCTCGGGGTCATTACTGTTGTTGCGGTATTTACGGGTATGATACTTGCGTTACAGACGGGCATTGAGCTTCAGCGGTTTAACCAGGAAGTTAACATAGGCGCGGCTGTGATGGTTTCCATGTTAAGGGAAATGGGACCTTTTATGACCGGCCTGATTCTGGCAGCCTGTGTAGGGTCTTCGATGGCAGCGCAACTTGGCACCATGGTGGTTTCCGAAGAGATCGCGGCGCTGGAGATCATGTCCATAGATCCGGTCAAGTTTCTGGTAATGCCCCGGCTTGTAGCCATGTGTATCATGACTCCTGCTCTTGCTTTCTTTACATGCATCATGGGTGTTCTTGGAGGCGGGCTGGTGGGAGAGATTCAGCTTGGCGTATCCTGGGCTGCGTATATTGAGAATGCCACGACTTTTGCGGAAAAGAAGGATCTTTATGTCGGGCTTTTCAAGGCTTTACTTTTCGGGATAATCATTACGATAGTGTCGTGTCATGCGGGATTTGCGACTACGAAGGGGGCTGTGGGGGTAGGTCTGGCGACCCGCAAATCGGTAATAGCGTGTTTTCTTCTTATACTGGTTGTAGGGTATTTTGTAACCCGTTTGTTTTATTGAGCGACATCTCCATATATCTGCGGGCGAATTTTGATGAAGGAAAGAAATGATTGAATTCAGGAATGTCACCAAGAATCTGACCGGACGACCGGTCTTGAAAAATTTGAGCTTCAATGTGGATAAGGGCGAGACTTTTTGCATAGTTGGTCCTTCCGGCGTAGGCAAGAGCGTGACCCTCAAGCATATGGTCAGACTGATGACGCCTGACGCCGGCGAGATTTTTGTGAAGGACAGGCCGATCAGTTCCCTGACTGGCGTGGAACTGGAGCGAGCCAGGGAGATGTTTGGTTATCTTTTTCAAGGGGGCGCCTTGCTGGCCTGGCTGACCGTTGGCGAGAATGTTGCTCTTCCTCTTCGTGAGAAGAGCGATATGAAAGAGGCCGAGATAGAAGAGCGGGTACACGAGCGGCTGGCCATGGTGGGGCTTGAGAATGAAGCCGACAAGCAGCCTTCAGAGATCTCAGGCGGAATGCAGAAGCGGGCCGGACTGGCGCGGGCTCTTGCGCGAAATCCGGATATTGTGCTGTACGATGAGCCCACATCTGGGCTTGACCCGGTAACCTCGCGAACCATAGACAAGCTGATAGAACGGATGCGCGCTGAAATGGGGGTTACCAGTGTGGTTGTGACGCATGATCTGCATAGCGCCTTGTCCATTGGTTCCAGGATTGGCATGCTTCACGGTGGCGATCTTGTGGAGATTGCGCCCCCCAGGGAATTTGTGGAATCTGAAAACAAAGAAGTTATAAGTTTTATGGAGTCGCAATATATTACTAAAAAGGGCTCCTGGGAAAGGACGTAACCATGAAAAAAGACTGGGTTGCCAGGGAACTGACGATAGAGGTCATAGTCGGCGCCTTCATCGTAATGATTCTGCTAGGGCTGAGCTACTTTACCATAATCGTAGGCAAGCATAAGTTCTTTCAAACCACTTATATGGTTGAGGTGGTGTTCAAGGGTGTTATGGGGTTAAAAGAAGGCGACAGGGTGATGGTGCGTGGAATGCCGGTTGGTAAGGTCAAAGACCTTCGTCTTGAGGACAACGGTGTGCATGTGCTTGCCGAACTTGAGGAGGAGATTGACCTCAAACAAGACTACGTAATTTCAATAATGGCTTCGTCCGTGCTCGGAGGACGGCACTTGAGTATTTACGAGGGTTCGGATGAGAGCGCCGATATTTGTGAAGACAAGATTCTTATAGGGCAGGAACCGTACGATCTGATGTCAGATGCGTCCGAATTGATGAGCGCTTTGAAGGAGAATTTAGCTGAAGAGGGCGGGATAGTCGACAATCTCAAGGGCGCGGTGGCGAGCTTAAATGAGGTTATGACAAGTGTCAGCGAAGGCAAAGGCACCCTCGGTAAACTGGTGGCGTCTGACGGCAAGATGTATGATGATCTCGGTTCGACCGTTGCATCGTTGCGCAAAATAGTTAAGAACATAGAGAGGGGAGAGGGCACAGCGGGTAAACTTTTTGCTGAAGATGGTCTTTATGAGGATTTGAGCTCCCTGGCCGCCAGGCTTGATAATATTGCCGGCAAGATTGAAAAGGGCGACGGCAACATAGGGATGTTGATAACAAGGGAGGATCTATATACAAATCTTGTATCTACGGTGAGTTCAACCAAAGCTATTATGAATCGGATAAAAGAAGGCGAGGGCACGCTGGGCAAGCTTGTCAATGACGATGAATTGTATATAGAGATCAAGCGTATAGTTCAGGAAGCCAGGGCTGCGGTGGACGATCTCCGCGAGACTACGCCGGTGGTGACATTTACCAGTATTTTCTTTGGCGCATTTTGAGGAATGCGGAATATGCTCAAAATGAGCGGGATGTATCTTGCCCCTGCGTCAGGAGCGGTAGTTCGGGGCCTCTTTCATGATTTTGACATCGTGAGGATGAGACTCGCTCAGCCCCGCGAGAGATACCCGCAACATACGTCCGTTTCGCTGTAGTTCGTTTATACTGCGACATCCCGAATATCCCAGCGAAGAACGCAGCCCTCCGCAGAACTGAGTCAAAACTTTTTCCACGCTGCCTGCGTAGGGGACGATGCCTTCTATTCCCTGAGGAACCAGGTCGTTCTCCTCTATTTCCTGTTGCTGGTACCTTTCCCGGCTGCCAGTGCCTTCGCGCAGAGCGGCGAGGCTTCCCATGCCCCTGTACATCACATATTGCCTGCCCTGGTGAATGATTTTCTCGCCGGGGCTTTCCTCTGTGCCGGCCAGAACCGAGCCCATCATTACTGTGTCTGCGCCGACGGTTATTGCCTTGGGTACATCTCCGGAATGTCTGATTCCGCCGTCCGAAATTACCGGCACACTGCCCTCCAGCGCTTTGGCACAGGCGTAGACTGCGGTTACCTGCGGTATGCCAACGCCGCAGACAACCCGTGTTGTGCATATTGAACCCGGTCCGATACCCACCTTTATGCCGTGAGCGCCCGCGTCCCGCAGAGCAATGGCGCCTTCGGGAGAGGCGACGTTGCCCGCAATTATGTCCATGTCTGGATAATGCCGGGCCGTCCATTTGATCATCTCAATGACGCCCTTGCTATGGCCGTGTGCAGTGTCGATGACTACAGTGTCGGTGTCTTCTTCTGCGAGCGCTTCAACTCTTTCGTAGTCGCCAGGGCTGACGGCGGCCCCGACACGCAGCCTGTGGCGCGAATCCCTGTTATAAAGCGGGTGCGAATTTTCCACCAGCGCGCTTACATCGGAAAAACTGTAGAGTCCCACCAGTTTCCCGTTCTGAACCAGCGGTAATTTGCCGATTTTGTTCTGGAGCATGATCTCGTACGCCTGCTGGAGGTTAGTTTCGGGATCAGCCGTAATTACTTCTCTGCTCATCACTTCAGTTACCGGCGCCGCGCGGTCCCGGGCGAATTTTATATCGGTGGCGGTAAGGAGCCCGGCCAGTTTTTCGTTTTTGTCGACGATGGGGAATCCGCTGAAAGAGTAGCCCTTTTCTTTTCTGATCCCGGCAATTGTCTGCAGGGTGTCGGTATCTTTGAAAACGACGGGGTCTCTTATCAGTCCGTGCATGTGGTGTTTAACTGCCGCAATCTGTTTGCACTGTTCCTTGCAGGACAGATTCTTATGGATAATTCCCATACCGCCAAGAAGGGCCATGACTATAGCGGTTCTGGTCTCGGTAACTGTGTCCATTGCAGCGCTTACAAAGGGGATATTCACGCTTATTCGTGTTGTCAGGCGGCTGCTGATATCTGTTTCGTGCGGCAGAAAATCGGCGTATTGGGTTACGAGTGACACGTCGTCAAAGGTAAGACCCTCGTTTTCAAACCGTGTCATAAAAGAGTCAATAAAGTCGTTCATAATATAATGAGTTCCGTTTCTGTTTGCGGTACAACCAATCTCCATCAAGGCCGGTTCCCGGATGCATCCTCTTGCCCGCGGATTGTTGCCTTATTTTGCTGTATACGTCAAGAGGTAATTATTGGCGCTTTGCTTGTCCTCACGGGTGTGCGGTTTTCCATGCGGGTGTCGTGCATCTGATCCGGGAAGAAAGGACCTATTCGAATCGGTCTTTTCCTGCGTTACTGCGCAAAAAAAAACGAAATCCTCTTTGCCGGTTTGCAGGGCGAAGGGCGACGTGTTACTATAAGTACACATGTTGAATATGGGTCTTCCGAAGAATCTGTGGATACTGAAAGCATGTAGCTACACCCCATCCGAAAAGGGTCGGAGGGCAAGAAGACGGGCAAAACCGAAGAAAAACGTACTCGTACACCTACTCGTACACGCGAATAGTAGCGAGCGGTTAAGTGAG
>CAYTRK010000086.1:0-8412 GCA_964440205.1 uncultured Victivallaceae bacterium | reverse complement strand
CAGGTGATTTCTCTGCCTTCGGGTTTCAGATGGACTTCGATCGAGTTCACATGCAGAAGATAGCAGCTCTGAGATTCCAGTCAATTATGCTTATTCTTTTTCATGATTCTGTCTCCTGACTTCCCAAAAATATGGTTCCAGTTTCTCCACCAACGACATGCCGAGTGGCCAACCGAACTGGACGGTCTCATTTCCTGATGTGGCCTGCGTGAATAGACAAAGGCTGACAAATCGCTGCGGCATCAATATACTCTTTATGCGGGAGAGTAAAAAAGGCATAGTAGAAACTGTTTATCCAATACAGTAGGAAGATGCTCTTTATGGAAATTCTATTGATGGCCCTTATGGCGGTGACAATCGCTCTTCTTTTGATCCTGCTCTTCAGGAACCCTTCGGCCGGAGTGCCCGAGTTGAAATCCCGCATAGACTCAAGCTACGAGGCCCAGGAACGAGCGGCAAGAGACATGCGCGAAGAAATCGGGCGAAACCGTGAGGAAACCCTGAGCCAACTCAGGGGATTTAACGATTCAATAGTCAAAAGTATTGCCGAAAGCTCTGGCACACAAAACACCAGGCTGGAAAAACTGATAAGCTCGAACGAAGAACGTATGGAACGACTGGAAGGCAAAGTGGAACAGAAACTTCTCCGGCTCCAGGAGGATAATGCAAAAAGACTTGAGGAAATGCGCAAAACTGTGGACGAACAGCTACAGGGAACTCTGGAGAAAAGATTGGGCGAGTCTTTCAAAATGGTCGGAGAACGCCTCGAACAGGTCCATAAAGGTCTTGGCGAGATGCAATCGTTGGCAAACGGTGTAGGCGACCTCAAAAAAGTGCTGGCAAATGTCAAAACCCGCGGGACCTGGGGCGAAATCCAGTTGGCGAATCTTCTGGACCAGATTCTGACTCCCGACCAGTATGCCACCAACGTACAGACCAGAGAAGGCAGCGACCAACGGGTGGAATTTGCTATCCGCCTGCCGGGAAAGGACGAAATGGAAGACAAGGACGTCTGGCTTCCTATAGACGCAAAATATCCCCGCGAAGATTATGAACGGCTTATAGACGCTTCAGATAAGGGTGATTCTGCGGCAGTGGAAACCGCGGCCAAAAACATAGAACAGCGGATAAAGGCAGAGGCAAAGCAGATAAGAGACAAATATCTTAATCCGCCCCAAACCACTGATTTCGGAATAATGTTCCTGCCCATAGAAGGCCTGTATGGCGAAGTGTTGCGCCGCCCCGGCCTGGTGGAATACCTCCAGCGGGAGTACAAGGTTAACATCGCTGGTCCCACGACTCTGGCGGCATTGCTTAACAGTCTGCAGATGGGCTTCCGAACACTGGCCATCCAGAAACGCAGCAGCGAAGTGTGGTCTTTGCTTGGCGCCGTAAAAACACAGTTCGGCAAATTCGAAGAAGTAATCACCAGGGTTCAGAAGAAGCTCAACGAAGCCAGCGATGCTATTGAAAGCGATGTCGCGCGCCGCACTCGTGCAATAGAACGGCGGCTCCGTAATGTTGACGCCCTGCCCCAGACCGAAACCGATAACCTTCTACACCCTGGCGAAGAGGAGGGCGAAGAAAAAAAATGAGTGCGAAGGACCCGCAACCACCCGCCCGGTCGCCTTTCTATCCGGTGGACATCGACAGACTGATAACTCACAACGAAGCAGCTTTGGCGTTTTTCGATCTCTACCCGGTCAGCAAAGGCCATGCGCTGGTGATACCACGCGATGTCGTGCCGTGTCTTTTTAATCTGCCGGAGCAAACACAATGTTCCATCTGGCTGCTGGCCTCCCGTGTCAGGACCATCCTGAAAGAACGGTTCAATCCCGACGGCTTCAACATTGGCATCAACGACGGACAGGCTGCGGGTCAGACTGTTCTGCACGCACATGTGCATATCCTGCCCCGTTACAAAGGCGATGTCGCCGATCCGCGCGGCGGCATGCGCTGGATTATCCCTGAAAAGGTTGATTACTGGTCGCAAATGAAACAGGAAAACCATTGAAGAAACTCCGCGTCACACTTGTTCAGATCGACTCGCTCCCCGAACAGGAGGAAAACCTCGCCAGGGTCCGAGAGCTGCTGGAAAACATCAGTCAGCCTGATCTCATTGTGCTTCCCGAGGTCTTCTCATGCCGCGGCAGCGACGATGACTACAGGGCCGCTGCGGAAAATCTCAGGGCCGGACCGACTGCGTGCGAATTGGCAGAATTGGCCAAAGAACGGAATGCCTGGATTGTAGGCGGAAGCATAATGGAAAAAGACAACGGCAGGATCTATAAAACACTGATTGTCTGTAACCGGTCCGGCGAACTCGTAAAGACCTACCGCAAAATCCATCTATTCTCCCTTCACGAGGACGGGAAAGAAAAAGTCAGCGAAAGCCGTGTTTGTACCCCCGGTAAAAGCCCCGAAACAGTAGAAATCGAAGGCTGGAAATTCGGCTTGTCAATCTGCTACGACCTTCGCTTCCCGGAACTCTACCTGCATTATACAGCGGCACAATGTGACGCGATCCTTGCTCCATCTGACTTCACTCTCGAGACTGGCCGTGATCACTGGCATGTGCTGACGAGGGCCCGGGCAATTGAAAACCAGTGTTTTCTGATAGCTCCTAACCAATGGGGAACAAATCGGAAGACCGGGATAGAATCATATGGACACAGCCTTGCTGTCGGGCCATGGGGACAAATCCTTGCTGAGGCCCGGCCCGGAGAAGACGCATTTTCGGTCGAACTGGATCTTGAACTGCTTACAGAAGCACGCTCAAGGCTTCCCGTGGTGAGGCAAAGATGACTTTGCAAATACAGGACCACCATGAAATTGTCTGATATAGACCGTGAAAAGTGGAAACCTCGCGAATATGCAACGCTTCTCTTTGTCATACGCGACGGCCAAATACTGCTCATTCATAAAAAACGAGGAATTGGCGCGGGCAAAATAAACGGTCCCGGCGGGCATGTTGAACCGGACGAAACCCCGCGGGAGTGCGCCATACGCGAAGTTCAGGAAGAGTTACTGATAACACCCCTGAACGTTCGTTATGCCGGAAGGCTGAACTTCCAGTTCACGGACGGCTTTTCTATCCGGGGTGAAGTATTCACAGCCTCAGATTACAATGGCACACCGACTGAAACGGATGAAGCTACGCCTGTTTGGAAACCTGTAAACGAGCTACCTTTTGAAGAAATGTGGGCCGACGACGCGCTGTGGATGCCGCTGATGTTGTCTGGTCGGCAATTTGACGGATGGTTCATCTTCCAGAAAGACAGACTTCTGGAGAGCGACGTGGAACAGACCGCTCCGTTCAACTGATCCCTTCACTCAGAGCACAATCTTATGTGTTTAGCCTGCATATCTCACAGAATTTCGCAGCAGGGATTTTGTGAGATATGCGGGTTAGTGACCAAGCGGCCTTACTTCACCCAGAATGGCCGCATGACGGTCATGTTCATGAACCATCCAACCTGGCGTTCGTAAAGAACCACTTCTACATTTGGGAAAACCGACTCAAGGAAGTCGCGGGTATTCGGCGCTTCCGAACGGCAGGAGACGAAACGCACCTTTGCCCCCTCCGGAGCAAGAAAGCGCGTTAACCGCGACAGCGATTCGTATTCCGACTGCAAAGTATCCGTGCTTCCGGTCGCCGCCAACGCTTCCATCCGCCTTTCCGCCTTACTGTCCCATATCACTATATCACCAAGCCAGATGTAACCAGGGACGCCGACTTCACCCATGCTGGAAATGTCCAGACGTTTCAGGCCGCCGGTCAGTACAGAAGACTCAAGATCGCGAACAATTTCATCAACAGAGTCTACCCACAACGTGCCCCTCGGCGGCCCCATTAGTGAACCTGAATCCTTCGAACCCTGGAAGAAGTCATAACTTGCATAGTCACCCGTAGCGTATCGACGCGCAACCAGCGCCCTGTTGGCAGCAAAAGCCGCCAGACACAAGCACAGGATCAGCAAAGCCGCTCTGGCGACAGTGGTAGTTCTGCGCTGTTGCCTGTATCGATGCCAGATTGAACGGATATTCATTTCATTATATTATGGCCTGATTTATTCATTAACTTCAAGAGTTGACAAATAGATCAGGTGTAGACAGAGACTGTTGTTCGTATATACTGCTGGGCAAGGAGGACGTTTGAAAAACTTGATCGAGCTTATTGACGGACTGGCGCAACGGGGAGATACCTCGTGCCTTGTCCGGTTTAACGCGGACGGATATTCACGGACAAGTTACAGTGAGCTCAGCTCCGAAGTTAAAGCGCTGGCAGCCGGACTCAGAGCCGCAGGCCTCGATCGCGGACAACGGGTTGCAATATCCGCCGGTGTTGGCGCAGATTCGCTTACGGCGGCGCTGGCCGCGATATATGCCGGCTCCATTGCCGTGCCAATCGACACGCAGATGGGCGATGACGGCCTGCGTCATGTTTTGAAAGACAGCAGCCCGCGGTTCCTGTTTACCACCTCAGATATCGCCGAACGAATTGCCCGTCTGGAATCTGATGTTTCTCCAATAACAGCGCTTTTTGATGAATCCGGGAAAGACCAGTTCTGGCGCAAATATATGGATCAGCCGGAAAGCCAAAGCGCACCTGACATTGAACCGACCGAGCAAGCTGTTCTGTTTTATACTTCGGGAACGACCGGCGCCCCGAAAGGCGTCCCCCTCAACCACTCAAATCTGGCGTATCAGATCGACGTCCTGACGAAAGCCAGGATAGCATCCGACAGAGATAATCTGCTTCTGGCGCTACCCATGCATCACGTGTACCCGTTCGTAATGGGACTGCTCGCGCCGCTTTCGTTCGGCGCGTGTATTGTTGTTCCCGCCGCTCTCACGGGTCCCCGTATTATGCGCGCTGTTCGCGAAGGAGAAGTCAGCGTAATCATCGGCGTGCCACGTCTATACAGGGCCCTGCACGAAGGCATGAAGGCGCAGATCCAGTCCCGGAATCGTATTGCCCGAGCTTATCTTCGTGTGTCCGAAAAGCTGGCTTTGTTTCTGCACAAAAAAACCGGCGCTTCTGCCGGCCGGTTAATAATGATGCCGCTACGCCGAAAAGTTGCTCCCTGCCTCAGACTTATGGCCAGCGGCGGCTCGGCGCTGGATCCTGAGCTGGGTGAATGGCTGGAGACTACAGGCTGGCAAGTGGTAGTAGGTTACGGTCTTACGGAAACTTCGCCGCTCCTGTCTATTCGCCTTCCCGGCGACGGACCGGTGCAAAGTATAGGCAAACCTGTGCCGGAAACGGAAATCCGCATTGATCCTCAACAGAAACCTGGCGCACACGACAGTCAAAGCGAAAGCGAGCCGGACAAAGGCGAAATCCTGGCAAAGGGACCGGGCGTATTCGGCGGCTACAGAAATTCTCAGGAAGAGACCAGCGACGCCTTTACAAAGGATGGATTTTTCCGCACCGGAGACCTTGGCTATTTCGATGAACAGGGTTGCCTGTATGTAAGCGGAAGGATCTCCACAATGATCGTCACAGAGGGCGGTGAGAATGTGCAGCCCGAAGATGTCGAGGCCGCATATTCGAAACATCCTTTCATAGGAGAAATCGGCGTACTGGAAAAAGACAGGAAGCTCGTAGCCCTGGCTGTACCCGACAAGTCTGCTGCCGCAGGCATGACGCACGAAAAAAGAGACCGCCGCGCCTCGGACTCGATTGGAGAGGTCTCAGGCAAAATGCCTTCATATATGCGTATATCCGAAGTGCGCGTGACTACCCGAAGCCTGCCGCGCACCCGGCTGGGAAAAATCCGGCGCCATATTCTTGAACAGAGATGGGAAGAAGCCGGAAAGGAAGCTAAAGGTCCGGCCAAAACCGGACCAATTGATTTCGAAGAAATGTCCGATTCCGACCGTCTCCTGCTTGAAAATCCTGTTGCTTCCCGCGTGTGGCAATGGCTCGCGGATCGCTACCCCGACAAACGTCTTACTCCGGACACAAGCCCGCAGCTTGATCTTGGCATCGACTCCATGGGATGGCTTAACCTTACCCTGGAGCTGAATGAAGCAACCGGGGTGGAGCTGGACGAAGCCGCAATTGCCCGTGTCGACAGTGTGAGGGATCTACTCAGGGAAGTTGCCGACGCTGCATCAGGACAACGAAAGAATCTTGATCCCGTAAAAAACCCTTATTCAGTATTGGACAGTTCGCAACGTCACTGGCTGCCGCCTCGAAGCAGGATAGAGTCTGCTCTCTTCAAGTTAGCCTACCAATTTGGCAGCATCCTTGTCCGCATGTTGTATTGTATTGAAGTTTCGGGACGGCACAATCTTCCTGCCGATGACGCCTGCGTCCTGACGCCCAACCATACAAGTTACCTCGACGCGTTCGTGCTTGCTCTTGCGCTCGGCCGCAAGCAGTTGAGCGCCACCTGCTGGGCCGGCGCGACCGATGCGGCTTTCGACACGGCTCTGAAAAGACGCGGCAGCCGCCTTGCGCTTGCTCTTCCAATCGAGCCTCGACGCGGCGCCATGTCGAGCATTGCGTTTGCCTCACTCGTACTGAGCCGCGGATATAACCTGGTCTGGTTTCCCGAAGGCATGCGATCCCGGGACGGGAGCCTGCAGGAGTTCAAACCGGGGCTTGGCCTGGTTCTCAGCCGCCTGTCCGTACCGGTTGTGCCGGTTTTGATAGAAGGCGCTTACAAGGCCTGGCCCTCGCATCGGAAGCTGCCCCGGCCCGGAAGAATCAAGATCACCTTTGGTACGCCCGCAGATGTGCCAACCTTGAAAACACAAGGCAAAGGGGAAGAAGCCCCGGATAGAATCGTATCAGGACTGTATAACCAGGTATCCGGCCTCAAGAAAAGATGAGGAGCTTTCTTGGTTTCAAAACACTGCGGGGTAACCCGCATATCTCACAAAATTCCTTTTGCGAGCGCGGATAGCGCCACTGCGAAATCCTGTGAGACATGCGGGTTAAGCGGATTTCGGGGACCTATTCCCGGATGCACTGAATATCATTGCAGATGAATCTAACCTGAATCTATTCACGCGCCGAGTTTGCCGCAGTTACAAGGCCCCGCGGCGTTTCGATTTACCAACCATGTTTGATTTCGCAGGAAGCCCCCCGCGCGGCCTGGCAAGGTTCTCGGTTGGGGGCGATCCCGATTCTGCCGCCTTGCGGCAGAGATCGGGACATCTTATAGATCGGGCAATGACCTTATGCATTATCAAGTGCGACAGCTCGCGCAGATAAGCGAGCCCGCTGTCCGCCTGATCCCTGTGTTTTGGACAAATGTCCTCAAAACAGCGTTACTTCCAATAGTAACGCGGGAAGTTTGCTCCATACTTCAGATTTCTTTTGCCCTAGAAAAGGAACTTCAGGAATGTCTAATGCTTTGGCAGTCTTGACTTCGTTTTTCTGAGCAACCCAGTATATTCCTTCAGCAACAAGTTCCATATGGTTTTTCTTTTGGTCGAACCACTCTACCCACTTATTAAAAACCACTTTCAACTCCGTAGGCTCCACACCTTTGAGCATGTCCAGTCGATTTGTAGCTACAAGAAGGATCAGTAATTCTCGGGCATACCACCAGTAACTATCCACTTTCGACGAAGGAAAATGCTTTGATAATTCTTGGGCTTTCACCGAAACCAAAGTGAATTGATGGCTATACGGTTTGCCAAAATAGAGTCTACTCCAAACCAATGCTCGGTAATAGCGCATAAGCAGATCCTTCTCGCCTACAAAGGAAATAACCTGTTGCTTTGCCACAATGAGCTCTGCCTTGGATCTTCTGCGAATATCTTCTGTTGTGTCATCTACAATAAAAGAGCTTAACGGCTTCATAGCTCTTGTAGGTAGAAAGGCCTGCGGACAGGAAACAATTATAGCAAGATCACTATTAGCATCCTTCCCAAAGCTTTCCACTAGAGTGGTAAGTCCCTCCCTAAAGTCAACCCGCTTCACGATTTGCTTAAAAATTATTTGTCCTTCCTTTTGAATTTTTAACCAGCGACCTTTAGGAGAGGCAATTTTTATTTTTATTGGAAGATTTGTGATCTGCGCAACCAAAGAGCTTGCGTCTTCCTGAGCATAGCATGTTGCAGAAAGGTCTTGAGAAGCCAAAAACAGCACAAGAGCAGAACTAAACAGATATCGAATCACGGCGTCCATTGTAAATATTCAGTCCCTACGAAGGTGCGAGCTAAAATGAATATGTATCGCTTCATCCTCCTGATTCCTTTACTGCCGAAAAAGATATCAAGTAAAGCATCCGCCGGGTCAGGCCTTTATTTTATACTTTAGCCAATTTTTGCTGCGCTTTCCAATTTCTGGATTCGCAACCATGTGATCCCTCAATATCCGTCTCTGCCTGCTTATCCCGGCCTCTGTCTTATATCCAAAATGTCTGGCTATCTCATGCTGACTCTTGCCTG
>CAYTRK010000085.1:0-8444 GCA_964440205.1 uncultured Victivallaceae bacterium | reverse complement strand
CTATACTGGTTCATGCTAATGCCGGAATGCCTGTAAATAAAGGCGGTGTGGATGTTTTTCCTGAGACGCCGGGACAAATGGCAGAGAACGCCGGGCCGGTCCTGAAGGAAGGGGCAAGAATAATCGGCGGATGCTGCGGCACTACCCCTGAACACATACGCGCTCTTCGCACGATGCTGGACTCCCGGTAACAGCACGCATCATGTCTGTTCCGTTTGATTTGTGGCTTACTCGCCGCGGATCAGCACTTTCTGAACGTGTCCGCCGACAGCATCCGCAAGCTTCTCCATATAATCCGGCGAGGTACGCGGAAAGCTTTCCAAGGAAGGGTCGGGAAGCCCCGGCTGCGGAACAAATGGTTGAAGCACATAACGCCGGGCTCCTTCTATAAGGGAAGCAATATCGGCCATAGTTTCGACCGAATGCATAGATTCCTCTACGGTTGTCCGGAACTCGTAATCAACCGGCGCATCCATTATCAGCTTAACAGAGTCGGCGATCCGGTCGGTGTCTGAGAAGCCGGTGATATCCGGGTAATGCGCAAGGCTTGTCTTTATATCCATAGCCACATAGTCAAGTTCGCCGAGAATCTCTTCGAGCACGCGAGGTCTGGCTCCGTTTGTGTCAAGTTTAACGCTCCAGCCGTATTCGTGAAAAAAGGAAATCAGCTCCGGTAGTTCCTCGCACAAGGTCGGTTCTCCGCCGCTGATTACGGCAGCGTCGGCCCAGTTGTCACGTAAGGACGAACATGCCTGTTCAAGCCGGGTCCAGCTAAGGTGGGCGTTTTGCCTGTCGATGAGCGCGGCATTATGACAGAAACGGCAGCGGAAATTACAGCCGCTGAGAAAGAAGACAGCGGCAAGTTTGCCGGGATAATCCACCATCGAAGGACCGGCAAGGTGGCCGTAGACGGGGCTCTCGGCCGGCGGAGTCATGACATGGCTTCAGACATTACCCGCGTTATCATTTTCGGTGATATAACCCCTCTACCTTTGGCGCTGTAGTCTGTCTGCAGCCCGACATACTGGTACAGGTGGGAATTTCCACACACCTCGTCAGGTTCCCCGGTTTTTTTCCGTTGTACCGGGTCGTAGCAGCCGGTTTCGGAATCATGTCGGGTGACGATGAACGCCGGTATCTGTTGGGGGTTGATACATTCGGCTTCGCAAAGTCCCACAAGGCCCTCCTCGGTTTCAAGGTCCATATATTCCTTCTCAAAATCCTGCCATTGATCCTCATCAAGAACCTTGTCCAATCTCGAGTTGAGAACCGCGCATTTCTCGCAGCCTTTCTTGCCGAATACCCTCACTCTGTATTTCTTTTCCATTGCTACTCTCCTGTATGGGCCTTGACTGTTTGCTCAAGCGGTTTGCTGCCGGCTGTAGCCACGGCGTAGCGTCCCTTATGACGGTCCTTCAGTTCTCCGTATCTCTTTGATTTATTCCAGTTTTCGATCTTGCTGAAATAGCCGACAACCCTTGTTTCGCCGAAAACGTCCTGTGAGCCGCATCGCGCGCATTTTTCAAGCAGGCCGCGCATCTGGTGGTAGCAGTTGTTGCAGTACGTGAATTCAGGTGAAATGGTTAGCTGCGCCGACTGTGTCCGGAAGAAAACGTCCTTTATGACTTTTGCTATGGATTGTGTTGAAGGCTTTTCTTCGCCCACAAAAGCGTGGGTGATCGCGCCGGACTCAATCAGGCTGTGATACTTTGCCTGTTCCCTGATGCGTCCGACCAACGGGGTGTCGGCATCGGGAGCAAGGTGGATTGAATTGGTGTAGTAAGCAACGTCCTCGCTCTCGCCTTTCACGATGTCTCCGGCCTCGCTGTTGAAATAGACCAAATCCGTCTTGGCCATGCGGCGGGCAGCGCTTTCAGCAGGCGATTCTTCCAGAGTGAATTTCATACCGTATTTTCTGGCGAGCTGCTTGATCTTCATGTACATATGCGCCACGATCTTGAGCCCAAGGCGAGTTGCTTCCTTGCTTTCATGGAGCTGCTGGCCTATGAGGAAATTAACTGCGTCGTTGAGACCTATAAGGCCTACGATATAAGTGCAGGTGTCAAGGTCGACATAGGCCTTGCCGTCGCAGGAGGTACGGCCTATCTGCCAGAGCGGTTTGCCCGGTTCGGACATCATTTCGGCGATTTTCTTCTTCTTCTCAAGGTGTGCGGTGGCAACCAGTTCCATGGACTTGTCTATTTCGTTCAGAAAAGACCCCAGTATGTCCGAGGCGCCGGTTCGCGCGGCCCGGTACGCCGCCTGGGGAACATTGATGGTAACGTTCTGGAACCCGCAGAACCGCATGCATTCGGGATGCTTGAGCATCCTGTCGCTTTCGATTGTGGTTCTCAATCTGCAGCAGGCGGAAAGGGTCACCTCATCGCGGTCGAACACGAAGTATGTTGAACCGTTCGTGCTTGCGAGTTTACAGGCCCGGATAAAAAGCTTGTGCTGTTCAGGATCCTCAAAGGTCTCCTGGCTTACGTGAAAATCGCATTTCGGAAACTCGAAAACGCGCCCGTGGCAATCGCCTTCTTCCCACACTTCAAGGAGAGCCTCACAGAAAAGTTGGGTTTCACGGGCATAGTCGCCGTATGTCACTATTGCCTCGCCGGATTGTGCCAGCCTGTCTTCGACCTTGGCGTCGCGCTCAATTTCCCCGTTTTTTCCAACTACTTCGCGCAGCGCCAGTCGCCTTACAGTCCCTTCGTTATAATACAGGTCCATAAGAGGATATCCGGCGGGATCTACTTCGGTCCGCGTTACTTCTTCCAGGGGAACTTTTGTCCCGTCCTGTTTGCGCAGCATGTACTTTCCGCCGGGGCCGATGGCAGGCACGTTTTTGAGATAGCCCGGAACGCCGGAATGAATGTTGAAATCAAGGAACAGCGTCTGTCCGCCGCGGGAGAAAGCGTTTTGGGCTCCGTTGTAAACCAGTTCCTGCGCAATCTGCTTATATTCTTTCCATTCCTTGTTTTCCATCAGCGGCGCGTACATGATGTTGATATGCGCCAGCCCCAGCGCGCCGGCGTAGTTTGCCTGCATTGACGCGAGAAAGGTGTTCAGGTGCCCTGTAAGAACCGACGCCGAACGCGCAGGTTTAGATTCTGTATTCAGATTAGTCAGTCCCTGTAGTCCGAATTTCTTAATATACTCCACAGAATGCGAAGAGCAGTACACGCGATGCGGATAGCCGAGGTCGTGCAGATGTATTGCCCCCGTATCGTGCGCGCGTTTGACTTCCGAAGAAAATATTGTATCCAGCGCCCACTGTTTCAAAACCAGTTCCGCCAGGCCCAGATTTACCGCTTCCGGGTTGTTGTTGACTATGTTGCTGTTCTCCGTTGATTTGGAGAACATCAGCGTGTCAACGAAATCCTTTGGAACTCCGTACAATGAAAGGTCGCGAAGCTGCCTGTGATAGCCTCTTTCCGCAAGCTCGTTGTTAACTAGTTCCCGCACCAGCGTGGTGTTGACCGTCTTCATATTGTTGCTGATGATCCAGTTTTCCACCGACTTGGCTACGCTGATGGCGACTTCCGGCGCGAGTTCGGTGCGGTCCATGATCTGCTTGATGATCCGACGCCGGTTCCAGGGCAGTGTCATGTTTTCGGTAGGCGATTCGACAAGAAGCAGCGATGCATCTGTTACGTCTATTTCCGACCGGCCTGTGTATCCTCTTACGCGGATACGTTCCCTGGCCAGTTCGCGTTTTTTCCGGTATCGCTTGTAAGTTGCGACTACCATTGTCTCGCCGCTTTCGGCCAGCAGGATTTCGACAAGGTCCTGCACATCTTCTATTCGTGGAACTCTTCTGCCTTCAGAATCAGGGTGGACATAGTACTCGCTTCCGGGACGGTTAAGCTGATCTATTACCCGATTTGCCGTGCGCCGGGCTATGTCTTTGCCGAGAGGCGATTCGAGGGTTCGTGAAACAGCGTCAACTGCCCGCTGGATAGCCTTTTCGATCTTATCTTTCCGGAACGGAACAATCAGTCCGGATCTCTTCTGAAAACCATCGAGTCCATAATTCAACGTACGTTCGGAATTTGGTTTGGTTGCGCTGGACATTGGTTGCTCCTTGCTGATTTACGGTTCTTCAATCCGGAATTCCGTTCCGATTATGCGAGAGCCGGGATTTTTGGGAATTCCGTGTTCCGGAAGAAATTCTTAATACTCTCCAGAGAAGCTGTCAAGTGTTTAAGTACAAGATATTGTGGTCTTTCTTCAAACTCTTCAATATACGGGGGTTAGCGACCCGCAAGAATTAAACCTATATTTGGCAACCGCTTGTGGCTTGACTCAAATTTTGTGCGTTGTCATATTGGAGTGGAATTCAGAGAGGAGTTTTGATGGCTAAGAAAAAATATGCAATTGTTGGTGTTGGCGGCCGCTCTGAGATGTACAAAGTTGCGCTGCTTAAGGATTACTCTGAAAATAGTCAATTGGTTGCTGCCTGCGACACGAATCAGGGAAGGCTGGATATGACGCTTGCAGAATGTTCCGAAGCGGGTATACCCGCTAAGAGCTATCCTGCTGGAGAATTCGAGAAGATGATCCGTGAGACGAAGCCTGACACGGTAATTGTTACTACAGTTGACTGTTACCATGATGACTATATCTGCAAAGCCATGGAGATGGGTTGTGACGTAATAACCGAAAAGCCCATGACTACCGATGCTCAGAAATGTCAACGCATTATTGATGTCTGCCGGAAGACTGGTCGAAACTGCAGGGTGACTTTCAATTACAGGTATTCGCCGGCTCGAACCCAGATCAAGGATCTTCTGATGTCGGGATTGATTGGCGATGTTCTCTCGGTTGACTTCAACTGGCTCTTGAACACACGCCACGGCGCGGATTATTTCAGGCGCTGGCACCGGAATAAGGAAAATTCAGGCGGGCTGCTGGTGCATAAGGCTACTCACCATTTCGACCTCATCAACTGGTGGCTTGGTACAGTACCGGAAAGTGTCTATGCGCAGGGAAAACGCAGTTTTTATCTTCCTTCGACGGCGGACAGGTACGGGTTGAGCAATCGCGGTGAAAGATGCAACGGGTGCACAGAATTTGAAGCCTGTAAATTTGCTCTGGATATGAGCGCTAACGAGAATCAGCGCAGATTGTACCTGGAGAATGAACATTACGATGGCTATTTCCGCGATAAGTGTGTCTTCAGCAAAGACATTGATATTGAAGACAATATGCAGGTGGTTGTATCTTACCGGAATGGTGCGACAATGAGCTACTCGCTTAACGCGTTTATGCCATGGGAAGGTCTCCGGATTGCCATCAATGGGAGCAAAGGACGAATAGAACATGTTTGCCAGGAGACAGTTTATGTCAGCGGCGACGGGACTGTGCCTGGAGAAATGGTTCCGGAAGGCACAAAGACGATAGTATATCCTCATTTTGAGCCGGCATATAAAATTGACGTATGGAAGGGCGAGGGGGGGCACGGTGGAGGAGATCCGGCATTACTCAAAGATCTGTTCAGCGAACATCCGCCTGAGGACAAGTACCTGAGAGCGGCGGACTACCGCGGAGGAGCCTGGTCGATACTGACGGGCATAGCAGGAAACCGTTCCATTGAAGAGAATCGCACAGTACGAACTGATGAATTGATATTGGGGCTTGACGAACCGGATTATCCGTGTGGCCAGGACTCCAGATGAAAACGGGCATCGGGGTTCAAAGAACCGACAATCCTCCTGAATCGGTGTAAGCGTGGCGGCCACGTGAAAAGCCAGTCATTGAAGGGTAATTGTGATGGATTCCTGCTGTGGCATCGGGTCGACGACCAGCACACCCTCTTCGTCGGCGGTAAGCTTGCGCCTGCCTGCCTGATAGGCTGCTCCGGGAGCAGCGTCCATAATCAGGCAGCGGGTTCTTTTCGAGTTGTTGATCTTAATGAAGCGGAGCGGTTCGTTCTTTCGCGCAAGGATAACGATTGTGTCCCCGATAGCTACGGCGTGCGCATCCTGGCCGGCATCGACCAGCCGGATATCAGACAGCGGCTTCATGTCCTCTGTATGGCGCGGTAGCAGAACATTAAGGAAGCGGGTTTGTCTGTTTGTATTTGTCGGTTCGGTTTCCGTGCGCCAGAATCCTATGTGTGTAGTGTTTCGCTCCTTAAGCGGTTTGCCTTTTGCCTCAACGGTAAGATTGTCGCCGTCAAATCCATCGGACTGGTCTCCGTCTGTTTCAACATAACACTGGTAATCAGGTCCGCCGATTTTAAGTATTCTTATATTTTCGGGAAGCAGGGCATGATGCAAAAGGTGTCCTTGTTTATGCTTTGAACGCAACACGCGTCCGTGAGCCTGGATAATTCCGTTGTTCTTGTCTTTTCCCGCCAGAAGAGTTTCTCCGTTAGATCCCGGTTTAGAGAGATGATGCAGAAGAAATTTAGGGAGGAACTTGCCGTCGGTGGTGTTCACCCGGTCATAAACTACAAAAGCCTTTTCGGGCCTCAAGTAAAGAAACTGGCGCGTGACCAGTGAAACTTTCTCTGGAGCGCCGGGTTCGGCCCGGTCCGTTGAATTATAGGCTGCGGTGATATCAGCAGCGACATAGTCGAACTGATCGGGAACGCTTTTCCATGCGGTTATTGTTGCCCGCTCCAGGTACGGTCCCTTATGTTGTATCTCGTGGTAGTGCTTTACACTTGCGCACCAGAAGCTGGTTGGTCTTATCACCCGCTGGCCGCCTGCAAGTTTGTGTCGAATGTCGCGTCCGGACAGTTTCTTATGGTGCAGGTAGCCGCTTTTTTCTTCCGGCGCCAGAATCAGCAGGCTGTTGGCGGATACAGTCTGTACCGCGTAGCCGAGCCGATGATCGCTCCAGTAACCAACACTGTAAATTCCTGTCTGAGGCGCCAGCACGCCTCCGCACTGAATGCTGAAGTGGCCGGCATCATAGTGGTCGTGGTGGGCCATAAAGTCCCCGGCTTTGAATGATGCGTAAGTTTCGTTTCGATTTCCCCATGTTCCGCGAAAGAAAGCAACGCCCATTGATTTGCGGCCGAAGAGTTTTGCCTGGGGCAGGTTTTTACGCATCCAGAGTTCCGGTTTTTCAGGATTGTAGTTGCCGGCCTGCGGACGAATGGACGGGTCGTAAGTAAGGGCGATGTGCCAGTAATATGGACGCTTGCCATACGGGCGCGGAGAGCGTTTGCGCAGGTAGTCGCCTGCCGCCATAAGCCCCGGATCGCGCGACAGCCTTGCATAATAGTCAACGGTGACAGTCCACCATCCTGTCTGGCCAAGTCGAAGCGAACCGGAAGAGTCGCCATAAGGTTCAAACACTCCGTTCGGTGCGTACTGGTAAATTGACCAGTAACCGATCTTTTTCATTACTTCGCGGATTGAGATCCCGTCTATTGTTTCCTTGCCGAGAGCGCTAAGCACACAGTCAACGGCCATAGCGTAAGGCCCAGCCCGGTTATAGATCCAGTAACTTGCCCCTTCGGGCCAGCCCTCGGAATATTGCAGAGCTCTGAGGGAGTCGATATAGTGTGCTGATGCCCGCTGCAGAGTCTCCTGGTCAAGATGTTCGGCTATGCCCAGGGCGGCGATCATTACCCCGTTTGCCGCCTGGCTGCGTCCGTGCCATACAGCCATTCCCGTATTGTCCAGGCGATCAAGCTCCGTTGCCAGCCTTGTCTTTATATTATCGACGATATTTTGCTTTTCCTTTTTGGAGAAGCCCGGATAATTGTACAACCAGTCGTATGCCAGAGAATACGACCATAGCTTTGAGGGATGAGGTTTGCCTTTCCGGCGCAAGGGGTGTTCAAGCATCTTTCTGATTGCTGCTTCGGCGTAGTTGTTTTTCCCGGTTACAATCCAGATTGCTGCGAGCGCTGCCGGGTGCTGCCAACCGCTGTCGATTTTTACTTTCAGCGCGTTGTCAAAGATGGCTTTAAAAATCGGATCAGTGCTGTACAGCCTGCGGACCTCTGCTTTTGTGCGTCCCCGGTTTTTTCTGGTTTCGGGCCGGAAAATGCAACGGGGGTGGGTGTCGAAGTATTTCACATCCAGATCGCTTGTCGGCGGATGCTGCGAAGGCGGCACTTCCCAGAAATTAGCGCGGCGCTTCTCTTTGCTGGAAGCACAGGACGCTGTGACGGCAATTATCAGTGGAAAAATCAAGAACTCTTTTTTCACAGGAAAAGACGTTAACATGGATTAGTAGTGTATTGCACGAATAATCCAAGGTTAGCCCGCATATCTCACAGGATTTCGTAGTGGCGCTATCCGCGCTCGCAGCAGGAATTTTGTGAGATATGCGGGTTAGATGTTCACTGCCATGCAGTCTCGCAGGAGATTGCGGGTTCGTTGCAGCGCTTTTCGCACAGCGGCATCATTTGCGCCTGTCTCTTCGGCGGGTGTAAACGAAGAAAGTGGGTTGCATGAGAAATTGGCAAGAAATGGAGCTTG
>CAYTRK010000084.1:0-8501 GCA_964440205.1 uncultured Victivallaceae bacterium | reverse complement strand
CTGAGCGAAGGCGTGGTTCATCATTGGATATTCTCTCCCCTTCCCCCTTCCTCTCCCCACGACCCCGCAGACTAATTCCCGTGAGCGCCGGAAAGACTGACATCCGGAAAAGCTGTCAGCCAGAATTCAAAAATCAACCGCCATTCATCTTCCTTTTCGGCCCCGCTGTCAGTTGTGTAACCAGGCTTCACCCCGAACCCGCTTCTAATGCTCATACAATCCAGATTCCTCTGAGCATACAGCCACTGCTCTTCCACACGGTCCTCTCTTAATTCGTAACGCCATTCCGTTGCCAACGTCCACTTCTTCTGCGGCCACAAGGTGAAAATACCATTTAAAAGGCTGCGTCTGTCATGAATGTACCTGTATTCCGCCGATGTGCGCCATATATCCTCCGGGCTGCGTAAACTAAGTTGAGTATTGAAATTATCAAGCCGCGATTCCTCCAGATTCCACCGTCCGTCAAACTCAACACTCGATCGCCGCGAGGGCCTGATTTCCGCGTCGAACCAGACGTACTTCAACGCCGGCTCGCCATCATCGCGCTCAATCATATAAACAGTATAGCCGTCTATATCAACAAGATCAAAAGGCCTGTCCCCCCGTTTGACCTGCAGCTTGTTGCGCATTCCAATCCTGAGATCATGCCTGCTGTCAAGCGAATCTACCCCGTCGAACTGATAAATGTTCTCCGGAGAAACATTAGGTTCCGGAACAAACGTATAGTCGGCATACGGCTCAATAACATGGCGCTTAACACCGCCTTGAAACATCCGGAACGCCTTGAAAGACGCCTCCTGCCCAAACCCTATTACGTTCCTCAGCTCCGGGCCCTCTTCGATCTCAACAGTAGAGACTGTCAGATTTGTTCCCAAACCTGTTACAGTGCTGACCGAATCCCGCGTCTTCGAATAATAAGTGCCCCTGTACGAAACCCTCGGCACAAAGTTAAGAAAACCCCAGAACTTTTCTATGTAAGAAAGCCTGTTTTCAGCGTCAAATCGAAACGAAGAATAGCCATCAGAGGAAGACGATGCCTCGTGCAACCTCTCAAGATAAGCTGCAGAATTTCTGCTCTCGTAGTAGAAAGAACTGTCCCCGAGCTTGCGCTCGAAAAAATCCAGCGAGGCTTCAGGCAGACGATTAATACTGGAGTGAAAATCATTAAGCCTGAATCGCGCCATTATACCCGCAAGATATCCGTCTCCCCGATAGCTGTACCACATGTAGTTCTCGGGCTGTGAAGTCTTTTCATACTCAGTCTCAAAGAAATCCTCAAGAATCGCGCGGTCACTCCAGTACTGTGCCTGGGCCATAACATAATCGCGCCGCCCGAGTTTAGACCGATGCCTCGCCCGCAGCCTGTAACGGCTGTTGTCAATATCCCGATCATTCTCCCCTTCAGGTTCACGGTCATTGATGTAATATCCGAAAAAATCCCCCGAATGACCGTCTCCGCTCCTCCACTTAAGCTCTTCGCCAATACCTATCCCGCGGCGGGAATAATAGTCCAGATGCGGCTCTGATTCCACCATCGCATTAAGCCTTGATCTATAAGACAGAAGCAGAAAACCGCCGAGGTCGGTCGTATAGCCTGCCGACATCTCAAAACCGCGATCATCAAGATTTCGTTTCCAGTACGGCAGGTACATCACCGGAATATTGCCGAAATACCAGACCGCATCTCTAGCCTTGAGATACTCGTCAGGAACAAAGGTCAGTTCGCTGGCCTCTATACGAAAATGTACATGATCCGCCGCATTGGTGCATGTCGTGATAACAGGATCTTTAACAACAACAGCATCGCTGTCCTCACGCTTTGCGCTACTCGAATCAAGCAGCCGGAACGGATCCATGTTCAATGTAAGACCAGTAACCTCGCCCTCCCGGCTCTTAAAGTTGTGACTCAGTTTGCTGCCCCGCCATACCGCGCCATCAGCCGCAACCATTTTTACATCTCCGACAGCATAGGCCTGCCCGGTATCTACATTGACACGAACATAGTCAGCCCGCAAAATCTCGCCCCCCTGGCGAATCACCGCGTTGCCTATAGCCTCCACCCAACCGGTATTTTTATCATACTCAAGTCGGTCAGCGGTAACATCAACCGGCCGCTCGGAAACCGGCAAACCACCCGTTCTGGACCCGCCACCTTCTTCCGAAGCCCCCTGAACACTGCCGGTCACAGATCCACAATACGTAACAAGGACCATGCCCAACAGAAATTTAAAAAGTAACAATTTTGACACAAGCTTCGCTCCTGGCCGAGGCTCTCCCGCGTTTCACTTACTTCTCCACTGCAGCATAAAGCTCTTCTCCTGTGCCCGCATCCTTGATTTCGAAGGCTTCAATATGCTTGCCCGAATCTTTCCTGAAACTCAAATTGCCGCCCATCTTCTTTTCCAGATCAACAAGAAAAACCTCATCCTCGCTCCGCAGCCTGTCAAGAATGGCGGGATGAACAATAACCTGCAAATCCCTTTTCTTCTGCTCCCGCATGTCCCTTCGCATAATAGCCGCAAGATGCCTCTGTATCTCTACGCTCATCCCAAGGTGGGATTTAACATTGCCGCGGCCCTTGCAGTAGGGACAATCCATGTACATTGACGATAATATGCTCTCCTCCGCCCGCTGCCTGGTCATCTCCATTATACCCAGCGAGGAAATAGGCAAAACATTCGTCCTGGCCCGGTCTCTCTTCAAAGCGTTCTTCATCGCCCTGAATACCGTGTTCTGGTGTTTCTTATACCTCATGTCTATAAGATCAATAACTACCAGCCCCCCGACATTGCGCAACCGTAACTGCCTGGCTACTTCTTCCACCGCCTCGGCGTTAACCTCAAGAATCGCCTCTTCCTGGGAACCTTTACCCTTGTGCCTGCCTGTATTGACATCTATGGAAATCAGCGCCTCGGTCTCCTCAAGAATGATGCACCCGCCGCAATTGAGCGTCACCTTCCGCTGAAAAGCCTTTTCCACCTGCCTCTCAACATCGTAATACTCAAATATGGGCTTCTCGCCTTCATACAAATGTATTCTGGATTTAGACTTGCGCGATATGCGCCCGGCTACATGCCGTAAACGTTCAAACCGGTCTCTGCTGTCAACAATGATCCTGTCAACATCCTCGGTAAGCCAGTCGCGAACCACCCTTTCAACAAGGTCAAGCTCCTGATAGACACACGTTGCCGCAGACTGCTCCTGAATTGCATCCTGCAAATCCTCCCATATGGCCGTCAAAGCTTTCAGATCCCTGACGAAACTTCGCTTGCTTGCCCCCTCGCCGGCCGTTCGTACAATCACCCCCACATTGTCCGGCAGAGCAAGCTTGTCAAGGATCTTCTTCAAACGCTGCCTTTCACCCCTGTCGCCTATCTTCCTGGAAACACCTCGCAGATTGCAGCCAGGCATAAAAACAAGATACCGGCCGGGTATGCTTATGCTCGCAGTCGCCCGGGGACCCTTTGTGCCTATCGGGCCTTTGGTGACCTGAATCACAATCTCTGAACCCGCCGGAAACCTCTTCTCTATTTCCTTGTTCGAAAGCTTCTTGCGCTTCGAAGATCTCCGCCTTCTGTCGCTGTCGTCCAAGTCCAGCTCCGGAATATCCGGAATCATATCCCAGTAATGAAGAAATGCATTCTTCTTCATCCCGATATTGACAAAAGCAGCCTGCAAATCATGTTCCAGGTTTTGGATTTTGCCCTTATATATGCTCCCCACTACCCGCTCACGGGAAGGATGCTCAACCTGGAACTCCTCCAGGCGACCATTCTCAACTACAGCAACACGCGTTTCCAGACTCTCCGCATTAATAATTATTTCTCTTTTCATCTGTGACTTCTTTCTGAAATCAAACATATCCATTTCACCTCTTTCACTTCGACACCAATTCCTCCTTTATAGACAGGCTAATCAATGAATTCCTGTCTTCGAGGCAACGACCTCAAATATACACTCTGAATTACGCCAAGTCCCGCCATCGTTACCACCATAAAACTACCGCCATAGCTTAATAAGGGAAGCGGCAACCCCGTAATAGGCATTAATCCTATCGTCATCGCAATGTTTATGAACGAATGGCAGAAAATCAGCCCTGCTATACCAACACACAAAAGCCTGCCCAGCATATCCCTGGCCATGAATGCCGCCTGCAAACCAAAACCAACAAGTAACCCGAACAGGACCAGGACGGTAAATGAACCGAAAAACCCCTTCTCCTCCGCAATAACCGAATAAATGAAATCCGTAGGAGTTACCGACCTCGGAAGAAATCCAAGTATGTTCTGCGTTCCCTCCTTCCAGCCCTTCCCCCATGCCCCCCCCGAACCCACCGCAATTTCAGACTGGATCTTGTTCCAACCAGCGTCTTTTGGATCTTTCTCGGGATTCAGAAAGTAAACAATCCTGTCCCGATGATATGGACTCAAACCAATAGCCCTGACTATCCTGTCCTGCGCCTCCGGACTTGCTCCCAGCTTCTCGGGCAAAAGAAACAGTCCGAGAACAATGCCTACAAGCAACACCCCGAAAGCAGTAATAACCCCAAGCATCCTTAAAGATATTCCACCCACGTACATAAGAATAAACGCCGTGGGAAGAAATACCATGGCCGTGCCTAAATCAGGTTCAGCTACAACAAGCAACCACGGAATACTGACAAGCAGAATCAACCCCGTTACAAGCTTGAAGCTCCGGCGGTTTACGTCCGGGCGGCTCAAAATAACGCTCAATACCACAACAAGGGTAAGCTTTGCAATCTCTGAGGGCTGCAAGGTGACGCCGCCAAATAATACAAGCCATCTCTTTGCGCCCGAGGCGCTGCTGCCTACCAGCAAAACAAGAATAAGAAGAAAAAGAGTAGCGCCGTAAGCTACCCAGACAAACTTACGCAAGTCACTGTAATTATAAAGAGTTAAAAACAAATAACCCGCAAGCCCTATTGCAAACCATGTAATCTGCTTGTACGGAAGTTTCCGCGCATCAGAATCAAGACTGCCGTGAACAGCGCTGTATATAAACAAGATACCTATTATCACAAGGACAAGCATCACCAGATTTATACCCCAGTGCATCTTCCTTAAGTCTTTCAGTCTGGTGATTATACCCGCCATCTAACTCTCGCCCCCCGCTTCAACAGCCGATTCCATCCCGAAAATGCTCTCCATAAGCAGGCCAATGCGAGGCGCAGCAGTAGTGCCGCCAGACACGCCGTCCTCTATCACCAGTGCAACCGCATATCTCGGCTCTTCAAAGGGAGCAAAAGCAATCATCCAGGTATGCTTCCTTCCCTCGCCCGGCCGACCATACTGGGCTGTGCCAGTCTTTCCTGCTACAACCGCAGCATCAATCCTGGCCCGCTTGCCGGTCCCACTTTCAGAATTCACCACGTCACGCATGCCGCCTCTAACCACTTCAAGCGTGCTCCGGCTCCACGACATCCTGTTTAAAACATCCCCGTCACCGCCGCGTCGCTTAACCAGCCGGGGACGATATACCGTGCCGCCGTTTGCCAGAGTAGCAGTGTACACAGCCATCTGTAACGGTGTTACCAGCAAAGCGCCCTGTCCGATCGATATATTACAGGTGTCTCCGGACCGCCAGGAATCCCGGTATACACGCCTTTTCCAGGCATTATCAGGCACAAGTCCTGCCTTCTCGGAATCCAGACCAATGCCGGTTTCAGTTCCTAAACCAACCGATTCGGCCATGTGAACAATCGCCCGATGCCCCACCTTCAATCCAAGCTGACAAAAATACGCGTTACAGGATTGCTCAATAGCCTTCCGCATCGCAATCTGCCCGTGCCCGCTCCTCCGCCAGCAATGGAATACCGCGCTACCCAATGCGAAATACCCCGGACAGTTGAATCGCCTGTCCGCCCTGACCTTGTCGTTCTCCAGCGCCGCCAAAGCAACAACAGGCTTGAAAATGCTGCCGGGAGGGTAAGTACCGGCAATAGCCCTGTTCAGCATCGGCCTCCTCTCATCAGTCCTGATCCTCTCCCAGTCCTTGCTTGATATCGAAGGACTGAACATGCCGGGATCAAAAGAAGGACCGCTGGCGATCGCCAGAACATCCCCGTTGCGCGGATCAATTACCACAATCGCTCCCCTTCGCAGTTTCTCCGATTCGGACTTCTGCCGCAACGCCCTCTCTGCAAATTCCTGTACCCTGGCGTCAAGCACAGTGTAAATATCCTCTCCCGGATAAGGATGCCTCGATAAATCCTCCAGTACTGCGCGCCTGTATTGCGAAGCGTCAATCCTTATCAGCTTCGCGCCCGGCAATCCGGCAAGCTCCTCGTTGTACTCACGCTCAAGCCCCCTTTTGCCCTCCATCTCCGGAAGATAGTAATCGGTAACCTTGCCCCTCTTTCGCGAAAAATCCGCCTTGCCGACATATCCCACTATGTGCGAAGCAAGACTGCCGCGAGGATACACGCGAACCGGACGCACATAAATATCCACGCCGGCTATCTTCTCTCCCGATTCCTCCAGCTTCGCCACAACCTCTTCCGATAAGTCCGTCCATGCCAGAAAAGGAAGCGGCAAGCGCAATTTCACATGACGAACAATGTCCTCGCGCGTCCTCTCTCTCGGAACCCCGAGAAACCCCGACATCACATCAATCTGCCGGTCGACATGATCTACCGTACGAGTCCAGCCTCCAGGCTGACGCAATTCTTCAAGATAAAAAGCTATGCAAAAACTCACCCGGTTCTTCGCCAGGCAAACCCCGTTCCGGTCAAGAATGCGTCCCCTGTCGCCCGGTACCCGCACCCTCCTGACACTCTGCCTGTGCTGCTTGCCCACGTAACGGTGCGCATGCAGAATCTGCAGCCTCCACAAAACTCCAGCAAGAAAAATGAATGCCAGCAACATGCCGCCAAACAGAAACTTCAGCCTCGTGGTGTCCTCACCGTATCTGCCCACCTGTATCATCGAACTTCCAACCCCTCAACATTTCCCACCCACATGTCAAACCGTCGCACAAAACAAAAAACAGCCGGCGTAACAGCAGCCCCCAGCGCCGCCCCTCCCGACAACTTGAGCGCACACCACCCCGGACCGCAAACCATGAGATCCCGGCTGCCCAGAAGAACATACAAACACAACAGCGCCGCAGGAGCGGCAACAGCTCCGAAAAGAACCGGGGTAAATGCTGATTCAAGCATTATCACCGACCTGAACCGGCTCACAAACCACGCAACAAGGCAGAAACTAAGCGAACTGAAGCCAAGAGGAATCATGCTGAGAGAATCCTGAAGCACGCCGGCAAAAAGTCCGGCCATCATCGCAATGCCAGTCTCACGATTTAACGCGTAGTACAATACCACGGCAAGAAGGAAGGGAAATTTAGCCTGCCCGAAAAATAGATAAGCAGGCAGAACAAGCTGCAAGTACGCAGCGCCGGCCAGCGAGATCACCATAACGACCCAGTTCATGGCAATGCCCCCATATCTGCTCCTGTCCCCCCATCACCGGTTTCAATAACAACAAAAACATAACGCAGACTTCCAAGGTCCGACGAAGGCACAACTTCCGCAATCTTGTACAACTCCGACCGATGCACATCGACACCGGAAACATACCCAACGGTCATGCCTCGCGGGAAAACACCCCCGAGACCGGAAGTTATAACTTCATCATGCAGCTTAACAACATGGTCCCGTTCTATGTAGTCCATCCTGCAGGGATCCGGATTGTACAACAGGTCCAGACTCTCCTCCCCGGAGGGATCAACACCCCCGCCACGCATAATCCCAAATCCGCCGGACTCAACAAATTCACACGATACCTTGCAGGTCGGATCCGTAATAAGCAGAACATCCGCGGTCCGATCAGAAACACTGACTGTCTTGCCCACAAGCCCATCCCCGGTCACTACGGCAAGCCCGCTCCTAATTCCAGCCTTTTTACCCCTGTTAAGCTGCAGCGTCTGCCACCAACCGGAAGTTCCGTTTCTAGCCACAACTTCACATAAAACCAGATTGTGTTCGGATTCCCGCAGGAAACCCAGGAGAGAGAACAGCCTCTGCTTCTCCCTCACAACAGCCTCCAGTGATTCAATCTTTAGCTTGAGACGCGCAATCTCAAGGTTCTTATCGCGTATCTCTTCCAAAGCCCGGTTGGCGCTGGTCAACGAACGGAAATAATTGCGGACACTGTTTATCACAAGCGACATCACATTCTGAAACGGCGCAACGCCGTCCCTGGATGCCGAACTGATTCGTTTCGATGCCGGAACCGGCAGATTCAACAGGACGACTATGGCCAGCAAAACAAGCCATATAAAATGTCTTTTCTGGCTCACGATAAATTACCGCGCGAAGAACTGCAGGAAAATAAGACCGGAGTACAGGCGATGTCAGGCCTTGGTGGCGCGAGCCGAACTCCGCAGGAAATTCAACTCGTTCAGAACAACACCAGTGCCTTCCGCTACGGCGCTGAGCGGATCATCAGCCAGATGAACAGGCAAACCAGTCTGTTCAGCAATCA
>CAYTRK010000083.1:0-8511 GCA_964440205.1 uncultured Victivallaceae bacterium | reverse complement strand
TGTTGATAAAGGATGGCTCAGGAGTGGCAACAAGGCCGGATGACATAATTGATGAATTTGACAACCTGTTCGGGATTAGCGTAAATGATTCTTCGCCGGCAAGAGAAGCGGTCCTTGATGACAGGGAGAAACTGTTGCTTGGGCTTCTGGACTCTGGGCCGGTAGGAGTGGATACACTGATAAGGGATTCCCGGCTTGATCCTGGATCGGTGAGTTCGCTGCTGATCTCGCTGGAAATGAAGAAAAAGATCAGGATGTTGCCGGGCAGGATTGTGGAAAAAAGACAGTAGAACAGAGTGTGAGGGAAATATGGCTAAGAACCTTGTAATCGTTGAATCGCCTGCCAAAGCAAAAACGATCAATCGTATACTCGGCAAAGAATACGATGTGAAGTCGTGCATGGGACACGTGAGAGATCTCCCTAAGAAAAGGCTGGGTGTCGACATAGAGCACGGTTTTACACCGAAATATGTCGTGGTTAAAGGTCGAAAACAGGCTTTGCAGCAACTGAAGCAATCGGCGAAAGACAGCCAGACCGTGTATCTTGCTCCCGATCCGGACAGGGAAGGCGAGGCCATCGCATGGCATTTGAAAGAAGCTCTCTCCGGAAACGGCAAAGGGCCGGAATTCGCCAGGGTTCAGTACAACGAGATAACGCCGGGGGCAGTGAAAGCAGCATTCAAGAATCCCGGTGAGATTGATATGAATCGGGTGCATGCGCAGCAGGCAAGGCGAATACTTGACCGTATTGTGGGATACAAGGTAAGCCCTATCTTATGGCGTCATATTCGGAAGGGGCTCAGCGCGGGCCGAGTGCAGTCGGTGGCCTTGCGTCTTGTTTGCGAACGCGAGAAGCAGATCGATGATTTTGTGCCGCAGGAATACTGGCTTCTCGATGCGGTAGTGCGAAAACTGGTTGTGCCTCTCGATCCCTTTACCGTGCACCTGGCCCGTGTCAACGGAAAAAAACCGGACATCAAAACAGGGGAAGACGCAAATCGTATTAAGGATGAGGTTTCGAGGCGATCCATGCGTGTTCAAAAGATAGAAGTCAAAGACAGCCGGCGAAAAGCGCCGCCACCGTTTATGACCAGCACTCTTCAGCAGACTGCGTCTTCCAAATATGGTTTTTCACCGAAGCGCACAATGACTGTTGCTCAGAAGCTTTATGAGGGGGTGGATCTGGGTGAAGGTCCGGTCGGGCTTATAACCTACATGCGGACTGACTCGTTTTCGGTTGCCAACGATGCTCTCGAAGATTGCAGGAAGTATATTTCTTCGAATGTAGGAGAAGAATATCTTCCCGAAAAGCCTAACCGTTACAGAAGTCGAGCGTCTGCGCAGCAGGCTCACGAAGCGATACGCCCGACGGATGTTTCGCGGACACCGGATCAGCTCAGAAATGTGCTGGACTCTTCAATGCACAGGCTCTACAGGTTGATATGGTCGAGATTTGTTGCAAGCCAGATGAAACCGGCGGTTATTCAGAAGAGGACGATTACAGTTGAAGCGGTTCGCGGCAGCGAGCAGGAATCGGAGTATCTTTTCGAAGCGTCTACCTCGGAAGTCAAATTTCCAGGTTTTCTCAAAGTAAGCGGGCCGGTTGAAGGGACCCCTGAAGACAAGAAGGAATTCCTGCCGGACTTAAGCGATGGCGAGCCGATTGAATGTATCGAGCTGAAAACCGAAAGGAAAGAGACTCAGCCTCCGAACAGGTATTCTGAAGCTTCCCTTGTGAGAGCCCTTGAACGCAACGGGGTGGGGCGGCCCAGCACGTATGCACAGACCATATCGACTCTACATAACAGGCAATATGTAACGCATCAGAAGAAAACGCTGGCTCCTACCGAACTCGGGCGTCGAGTATCGGACCTGCTTGTTGCAAATCTCAACGATCTTTTCGCGGTCAATTTTACTGCGGGTATGGAGAAATTATTGGATCGGGTTGAAGAAGGAGATATGGCGTGGGACGAAATGCTGCAGCAGTTTTACTCAAAGTTTGAGGAATGGCTGTCTCATGTCAAGATGCCCGTGGCTGATGAAGGCGTAGTGAGAGAAATACTGGGTGTACTGGAGGGTGTTCAGGACTGGGTGCCCGCAACAAAGAGCGGAAAGCGGGTTTATGATGACAAAAAATTCATTGAGTCGATCAGAACCCAGCTTGAAGCAGGTGAAAAGCCTGTATCCAAAAGGCAGCTTGAGACTCTTATGAAGATCGCCTGGAAGTATCGCGAACAGGTTCCGGGCATAGTCGACATTGCAGAAAAAAAAGGTTACAGGGAGAACCTGGAGGCAACAGCCGACCGAAAGCCGGAGCAGCTCTCGATCAGGAAGCTTGAACTGCTGAACGGATTGAAGTTGGACGAAAATACCCGTGGATTTATTGGTTCGCTGAAGGAACGCGTAGATTCTGGAAGGGGACTCTCGGACGCTCAGAAGAAAGCTCTTGATAAGACAGTAATAGGTCACTCGGACCAGATTGATAATTTTGAGGACGTCAAGGCGGAACTTCAGATCAAGGAGTCGGATCTCGTTGCCAGGAAGGAGTCGGAGGAGCTTTTCAGCAGGCTTGCGGGAGTCACGCAGTGGCGCGAGCCGGTTAAACGCGGCAAGAAGACGTTTGATGACAGGAAATTTTATGAGTCTCTGAAAAAGCAGTTTGATGAGCGGGGCGGCCTTTCAGAACGTCAGAGGGCTGCTCTTCGAAAGATGGCAAAGCGCTACAGTCCGGAGCAGGAAAAACCGGCTGCCGGTTCTAAGACTAAAGACGAAGGCGGGGACTTGTCGTAACGGATCGAACATAATGGCAGATGAGACCCAGAAGTATCTGGAGCATTTCAAAAAGTATCTTGAGAACGAGAAGAATGCTTCCGAGCATACAGTCAGCGCCTATCTTGAGGATATAATTCAATTTGCCGGTTTCATGAACTCCGGTGGCGCAGCAACGGGCTGTGTCTGGCAGAATGTCGACAAGTTTGATGCGCGCAGATTTCTTGTAGAGTTTCAAAAAAACGGAAGTTCGCCGGCTACAACCCGAAGAAAGCTTGCCAGCATGCGCGCTTTTTACAGATTTCTGCTACGAGAGGACTATGTTACGGTTAATCCTTTTGCGGGGCTGAGAGGCCCCAAAAAAAAGTCTGACCTGCCGGACATTCTGTCTGTCGAAGAAGTCGAGCGTCTTGTAGGCGCCCCCTTGAATATGATGGCGAGGCTGGAGAGGAACGGGCAGCGCCTCGCTTCGGACAAGGAATATGCATTCCTTAGGGACGCTGCTGTGCTTGAGGCGCTATACAGCACGGGGGCGAGGGTAAGCGAACTTGCCGGGCTCAGAATGGCGGATGTTGATATGTTATCAGAAGTTGCGCTGATTCGCGGAAAGGGTAAAAAGGAACGGATGGCGCTGTTGGGAAGGCCAGCTTATAAGGCGATAAGAAAGATGTTAAGCAAGGCGGAGAATATCTGGGGGGCGCACTCTCCGGGAGGATCCGAGCCGGTTTTCAGGAACCTGAAAGGTGGACGGCTTACCGCCAGGTCCGTGGAACGGATTATGAAAAAATATCTTGCCGAAGCTCAACTGGATTCGGCTGTATCTCCTCATGTTTTGCGGCATTCATTTGCGACTCATTTGCTTGACCGCGGCGCAGACCTGAGAAGTGTACAGGAGCTGCTTGGCCACGCCAGTTTGTCGACAACCCAGATTTATACCCACATTACTGTTGAGCGGCTTAAGAAGGTATATGACGATTCGCATCCGAGGGCGTGAGGAAGGATTGTAGGAGCCGATCCCCTGATCGGCGAATTCGGCGAACGGGGGGCGCCTCCTACAGAGATGAGAGGGAGGTAAGAAGGTAACCACAGAGAACACAAGGAACACAGAGAGGGAAAGAAGATGTGGGGAGGGGGGAGAGTGTGGGACGTAGAACGTGGGATGTAGAACGTAAGATGTGGGATGTGAGTTGGTGTGTTCGTGCGTTGGTGAAAGGAGGGGGAGAGTGTGGGATGTGGGGAGTGGAAGAAGGGGATATCCAATACGGAATGTTCAATGATGAAGGGGCGGAGAAGAGAAGAAGAGTTAACTACGAAAGACTCTAAAGGACGCGGAAGGGCAGCAGGTTGGAGAACAACCTGCTGTACTTGGGGATGGGGAGATTGGAACCACAGAGAACAGGAATTCTATGAGATTTGCGGGTTAGGAACTAACAAATGATGTTGTGGTTTATTTATAACGTTATATTTACTTTGGGTTATATCCTGATGTTGCCCTACTGGTTTGTCAGAATGATAAGGAGGGGCGGCTATGGCAGGAGATTTCTCACGCGGATGGCCGTATATTCCCCGGATGACTTAAAGATGATGGCCCGAGGAGGAAACATCTGGGTGCATGCGGTCAGCGTGGGGGAAGTCTACGTGGCATTACGTATTGTTGCCAAGCTCAGGAAGGAATTGCCGGAGCACAATCTTGTCTTTACTACCAATACATCCACAGGTTATGCAATTGCTGAACAAAAGCTTCAGGAAGGCGACACGCTTCTCTATTTCCCTTCTGATCTGTGGTTTATTATGAAGAAGGCGGTAAGAATAATATCTCCCTCGGTAGCTATACTCACCGAATGTGAGATCTGGCCCAACATGGTAAGGTATGTGAACCGGTCAGGCGGCAAGGTGGCTGTGGCCAACGCGCGTCTGTCCGATTCTTCTTTTCGGGGATACAGCCTGGGAAAAACTTTCTTCCTGCCTGTAGTTCGGAAAATCGATTTGATCTGCGCTCAAACGCGCCGTGATCGTGATAGATTTATTGAACTCGGTGCAGACGGCGACCGGGTGGCTGTGACCGGGAGCTGCAAGTATGACCTTGCGGAGGCAGGAAAGGAAGATGAAACCGAGCTGGCAGAAATACTTCGGCAATGGAGCGCAGGCAGGGCCCGTAAGGCGCTTGTTGGAGGTTCCACATGGCCGGGGGAAGAAGCTTTGCTGATGGACTGCTATATTCGCATGAAGGACTTCTTTCCGGATCTTCTTCTTGTGCTTGTTCCTCGCCATGTCGAAAGGAGCGCTGAGATTGAAAAGGAGATTGCCCTGCGGGGATTGACCTGGGTTCGGCGCAGCGCGATGGGGCCAGAACAACAGCATCAGGAGGCAGACGTAATACTTGGTGATACGACCGGAGAACTCATGGCTTTTTATTCGTTTGGGACTGTGGTTTTTGTGGGAAAAAGCCTGACCAACAAAGGCGGCCAGAATTTTATCGAGCCCGCAATGCTTGGGAAACCGGTAGTGGTTGGCCCGCGGCTGGACAATTTCCCAGTCATTGCAGAAGATTTCCAGAAAAATGGAGCGTTTGTGATGGTAAATGATAGCGAAGAACTTTACAGCGAAGTTTTTCGGCTTCTCGATGATGCTGAGGCTCGCAAAGTCTTGTCAGAGAAAGCCTTGTCCTTTATCAAATCACAGCAGGGGGCAGTGTCGGATACAGAAAACCGAATTTTGTCGCTTTTGCAGCTTGAAAATTCCGCGGGATAGTTCTACCATTAGTTTGCTCGGCATATATTCGGGGAGCCTTCTCAGGCTCATAACCGGGGGTCAAGCAAGGGAGAAACAAGAGCCCAGGATAGTGTAAGCGATGATTATGGGAATGTTTAAATGCAGATTATTTTTGGCGGTGGCAGCGGCGATTTCGATGACTTTGCCTGTAGCGGTTCATGCTGAGCTGGATGTCTCAGACTGGACGGATGCGGCCAGGGCAAGGATTCAGGCTGCAGAATCGCTCGAACAGCAGGCATCCGAACTCATGGACAGGGCCGCGGCATTGAAAGACAAAGATTTCCTTTATGAAAGCGAAAGGAAATCCAATTACAAGAAGGCAGGACAAGCCGAAATGAAGGCTGGGAGGTTGTGCCTCGCGGCATCGCGGAATTTTTTAAGAGCAGCAGACAACTGGAAGCAGGCTGAGGAGCTTGCATCAAACGACGAGCAAGAACGAGGCCCAAGCGTGACTGTAATCAGGAAGAGAATCGAGGATGTTGTTGGCAAGGCCACCGGCGCTTTTATGGCGGCTGCAGAGAGCTTTGATGCGGCTGCCGCGAGTTTTGCTGTCGACAAGGGATCCGAAGAGTCATTGGCCAAGAAGGCTGCCAAGAAGGCTGAGGAAGCGAGAAATCGGGCCTTCGAACTCAAGTCAAATTAGGGCAAGATGTTACATCGTTTATATCCGCTTTCATTGGTGATCTTAATGTTAAGCGCTCTGCTTTGCGCAGCGCGCGGCGGGGATATCACTGCGGCCCCCGATTCCTTTTTAAACATCAGTGGCGGCTCCGAATGGTCTGTGGGCATCCGTGCAGGTTTCGATGAGCGCGAAGCGCTTGTTGACGGAAGTTTGGACACTCTTGAAGCCAATCACTTTGTTGCCGAGTTCAACTATGCCGTTTTGCCTTTTGCAGCTGTTATATTGCAGGGGGGCTACAGCAGGGCCGATGGCCTGTTTGACGGAGACGGTGAGCGAGGGGTTGAATGGGGCTTAGGCGCAGACATTAATGTGTTTGAATACGTGCTTGATTATTCGCCTGTTTTCGGAGACGTATCCAGGATCGGTTTTCAGGTTAAAGGCATGTTCAGAAAAATGGAGTCCAATTTCGAGGACTCGGATTTTGAATGGACCGAAACTTCTGTAGTTCCTCTTATGTATTACGCGATGAACTACGAGAGTCGGGTTGAATTGCACCAATATAATCCCGACGGAGCAGCTATAAAGGGCGGCCTTGTATTTAACAGTATTGACGGCGAGCTGGGAGACTCCGATGTTGAGGAGAACCGCGACTTCGGCATGATGCTCGGGATAGATCTCAGGTGTGCCGGAAACTGGGTAGCGACCCTTGAAGGCGCTTTCTTCGGGAACGATGACCGCGAAGTCAACATAGGGATGATTTACCGTTTTTGAGGTCTGCCGATCAAATGAAGCTGGGGGAATGTAGTGAATAGATTGCTGGTTTTGGCGCTCGTTGCATCGATAACCGGTTCGTTTATGGCGGGCTGTGAGCACAATTCCGGGGTAAGCGGCAGCGACGGGGCAAGTGGCTCGGGATCATCTGTTTTTGCTATAAGTCCTTCAACTGTTGAGCTTGATGCTGGCGCCGGGCATACCACTTTTACCGTTAACGGCGGGGAATCGCCATTTGTCTGGTCTGTGAGCGATTCTTCGCTTGGTGATGTGTCTGCTTCCACCACAACAGCAAGGACAGTGACCTACACTCCGGATCAGTCAGGGAAGAGCGGGGTTAATGCTGTCGGGGTGACGGATGCTCAGGACTGGATAGCAACTGCGACTGTGATTCAGGGCGACGCGCTGACGGTTACGTTATCTGCCAGCAGCATTTCGACAAACACTACTCAGAAGGTTACCGCTACAGTTCAGGGTGGCACGGCCCCGTATTCCTGGTCTGTTATGAATGGTTCGCTCGGAACGATTTCCGGTTCGGGCGGAAATACGGCAACGTACACCAGCAGAAAAGGGCGAACGGGAACGAACTATTTGACAGCGGAGGACAAGTACGGGTGGACAGGGCAGGCTGAGCTCGCTCAGCAATAGTTTTCAAGACAGGGTTTCATTTTATATCCAATACCTCTCTTATGGTCGTTCCATCAGGCATAATGACAACTTTCATTACTCCGAAAAAAAGGCTTGTACACGCCGGCCTCGCCTGGCTTCTGGCGCCCCTGGCCGTCTTGGCAGTGTCGGGTCTTGTTGTGTGGTTCTCCGATGCTAATAAGGATCTATTCAGGTTCGTCAACAGGTGGTCCTTGTACACCGGCCCGAATTACTGGGCTATCCTCACGATTTTCGGTGACGGCGTAGTATCTTTTGCCATTCTGTTGCCCTGGATTCGGAAACGTCCCCAAATCATATGGGCCGTGTTTATTGCGGCCATATGTTTTTCAATAGTCGGTGTAGTCGCAAAGGAGTTTATTGACTATCCCCGTCCTCCCAAGGTGCTCGAAGAAGGATCTTTTTTTGTGATAGGGCCTGACTACAAACATCATTCTTTTCCTTCTGGCCATGCAGCGACTATTGCAGGTGTTGCTTCGGTGTGGCTGTTTTCGATTAGACGGAAGTGGGTGCGCCCGGTAGTGTTGTTTTTCGGCCTGCTCATTGCTGCTTCGCGTGTGGTTGTCGGTATTCACTGGCCTCTGGATGTTATTTGCGGGGCATTTAACGGATGGTTGTTCGGATGGGTAGGGCTAAAGATTGCTGAACGGACATCATGGGGCTATTCGCGCGTAGGGATGAAAATCTTCGGTGCATTGCTGCTGATTTGCTGTATTGTGATGATGTTCCCGTATTCGGATTTCGAGATTATAATATGGGAACAGCGAACTCTCGCTGCAGTGTTGTTTCTTGTCGGCTTGCACGAATACGTTGGTCTGTGGAAACGACAGCAAGGAGAAGAACATAGAAATTATTAGGGGTCTTCCGCAAAATCTGTGGGTACTGAAAGCATGTAGCTACCCAATAAAAGG
>CAYTRK010000082.1:0-8550 GCA_964440205.1 uncultured Victivallaceae bacterium | reverse complement strand
CCACCTGCCAAATGGTCAGTTAGACAGATAAGAGTCCGGATTTCTTACCACAACCCGCCCGTGACCAAGGAGGAACAATGATTCTAAAGAAGACTCCAGTAGTTCTGGGAAAAGCTAAGTTTACGGTTTACACCGACGGATGCATCCGCATGGAATACGCTGGAAGGAAAGGCTTCAAGCCGTATCCTTCTGTGCTTTTTGGCGGACACAATCCAAGGCCGGTGAGAGCGGAAGTGCGCAGTACCGGAAAGACCCTGATTATTCGAACGCCGAAAATGGAACTTAAATACAGTGACGACGGCATGCAATTTGGACCCAGCAACCTTGAAATCAGACATGTCGACGCCTCCGGACAGAACGTAACGTGGTTTCCCGGCAAAGAAGATACGGGCAATTTCGGGACACTGGTGCGCTCGCTGGACACCTGGCTGCATCGCGATGGCTTTCCGCGAAAGGAAGAACAGGGCCTGTTGAGCGCGCAGGGCGGCCACCTGATCGAAGACGATTCCTTTGTCTGCTGGAACAAAGAGTACCAGTGGCCTCAGTCACTGTCCCAGAATAGAGTAAAGGGCAGGGAGGGTTTTGACGGCTATTTCTTTGCTTATGGAAGCGATTTCAAGTCGGCGCTGGCTGATTTCATAAAGGTTTTCGGGCCCATTCCAATGGTGCCGCGGTGGGTGTTCGGGTTCTGGTATTCGAAATGGCACAAGTACCGGGGCAGTGAGTTTGTTGACCTTGTCAAAAGGTATCACCGCGAGGGCATACCGATAGATGTCATGATTATCGATACCGACTGGCGGGACAACTGGGGCGGTTACGACTGGAGCAGGAAGTACTTTCCGAATCCCGAGAAGACCCTTAAGCAGCTACATGACCTGGGTGTACACACTTCCTTGAATGATCATCCTGGTTATGATGCCTATGATCCGCTTCCGCCGGAAGACAGTCATGTCCCTGAAATTGCCGGGCGTCTTGAGCCCTTGCCGCACCAGGGGCAGTGGGCCTGCGACTGGTCCAGCAAGAAAGCGGTTATGACATGGCGCGATGTGCTATGGGCCCCTTTTTTCCGCCAGGGCGTGGATTTCTGGTGGATAGATGGATGGATCAAGAGTCCTTTCGGCAACATGGACGGCCAGTTGTGGGCCAACTGGCAGTATTATGAGTTGTCGGAGGAGAAGACAAACAAGCGAGGGCTGATCCTCTCCCGCTGGGGCGGGTTGGGTTCGCATCGCTACCCGGTTCAGTTTTCCGGGGATACCCAGTCTGACTGGCAGACCCTTCAGCGGCAGATCCGGTTCACGGCTGATTCCGGCAATCTCGGGGCAGTCTACTGGTCTCACGATATAGGCGGGTTCTTTGAGAAACGGATAGAGGACGAACTGTTCATCAGATGGGTGCAGTTCGGCTCGCTGAGTCCCGTGTTTCGCACACATAGTCATCACGGTATGCGCGAACCATGGAATTTCGGGTCCAGGGCAAAAGGTGTATTCAAGAAGCAGACGCGGATGCGGTATGCGCTCGCGCCCTATTTTTATACGCTGGCACGCGAAGCTCACGACAGGGGTCTTCCGCTGGCGAGACCGCTTTATCTCGAGTATCCCAAAGACAAAAATGCGCCGGATTTCAGGTTCCAGTATCTTCTCGGAGACCAGCTACTGGTGATTCCCGCGGACGGTCCTTCGCAGGACAAAACCGGCCTTTTCCGCAAAAGGGCGTACTTCCCGAGCGGGTCGCGGTGGCTGGCGCTGGAAACGTCAGAAATAGTGGAACCGAAACAGGTGAAAAACCTGCAGATCCCGCTGGAGAGGATACCCGTATATGTGAAGGAGGGAGCGATAATTCCCAGCCAGCCTGTCGGCAAAGCTCTGGGAACGGCCGTGCCCGAAGAGCTTCATCTGGACTGCATGCCGGCCTTTGATTGTTCCTCAGAGTTCACTCTTTACGAAGACGACGGAGAAAGCAGGGGATACGAGAAAAAGGAATTCGCCCGGACCCGGATAAAGGCCAGACGCACGGTTAAGAGGGCGGAAGTATCGGTCCTTAAACCGCGCGGCTCATTTACCCGGATGCCGAAGAAAAGGACCTATGTGATACGGGTACGGCTTGAGCCTGAAGATGAAATCGCCTCGGTTGAAATTAAAAGAGGCTCCATGGAGTGGCAGAAAAACAGGAAACGCGTGGTATCGAAGGTTCTGGCCTGCGGAATTGCGTCCGGGCACCGGTTCTGCGAGGTAAAAGCCGAGGGGGTCAAAGCGGGGGCGGTTAAGGTGAGAATCAATTTTGAGTAGGGCCGATTGTGAGGCGTTTGATATAAAAGACAGAATACCGCTTGAAGTTATGGGCCTGATTCGCGTACCCTTTTCCCTTTTGATTCACAAACGAGAGGACAAATGAAATGAAAAAGAGTTACAAGGTTGCAGTTATTCCCGGTGACGGCACCGGTCCGGAAGTTGCCACAGAAGGCGTGAAATGCCTTAAGGCAGCGGCTGATGCGTTCGGGTTTTCATTGGATCTGGAAGAGTATGACTTTGGCGGCGAAAGATATCTGAAAACAGGGGAAGTTCTTCCCGAAGGCGCTGTTGACGAAATGCGCGGGTTTGACGCTATCTTTCTGGGAGCAATCGGACACCCGGATGTGAAGCCGGGCATATTGGAAAAGGGCATTCTGCTCAAGCTAAGATTTGAACTTGATCAGTATATAAACCTGCGTCCGGTCAAGCTGTTTCCAGGAGTGGAAACTCCGCTCAAGGACAAGGGTCCGGAGGATATTGACTATGTCGTGGTCCGGGAAAATACCGGCGGCCTTTACACAGGCGTCGGCGGTTTCTCAATGAAAGGAACAAAGAACGAGGTAGCCGTTCAGAGTATGGTGTACAATTATGCCCAGGTAGAACGCTGTCTGCGATATGCATTCGAGTACACGAAGAAGAGAAACAAGGAGAACACTCTTGCGCTCAGCGGCAAGACCAACGTGCTGACATATGCATACGACCTCTGGGAGCGAGTGTTTAACGATATGGGCGAAAAGGACTTTCCCGAAATAAGACGGGACTATTACCACGTTGACGCCACCTGCATGTGGATGGTTAAGAATCCCGAATGGTTTGATGTTATCGTGACGGGCAACATGTTCGGAGATATAATTACCGACCTTGGCGCAATGACCCAGGGCGGAATGGGAATTGCGGCAGGCGGCAACATCAACCCCGAAGGGGTGAGCATGTTTGAGCCCATAGGCGGATCCGCTCCGAAGTATACCGGCCAGAACATCATCAACCCGCTTGCGGCTATCTGCGCGGGCGGTATGCTGTTGGAAACGCTGGGCGAAGATAAAGCCGCATCGTCGATCGAAAGCGCGGTCGCAGGCGTTACAAAGGATAAGTTGAAGAGCCTTTCCGCAAAGAAGATGGGCTATTCGACAACAGAAGTCGGAGACATGGTTGCCGAGGCAATAGGGTAACGAAAGTTTTGAGGTTTGAATAGAATGAAGAAATACAGAGTAGGAATTGTAGGCATCGGGGCGGTCGGCTCTGAAATGATAAAGGTGCTGCGGCAGCGGGATTTTCCCTGCGAAGAGATCCGGATACTGGCGCGGACCGAGCGCGACGAAATGATAGAAGGCGAGACTTTTCATGTAATTCCTGCGGCTTCACCTGAAGCTTTCGACGGGTTGGATTTTGCGTTTTTTGCCGGAACCGAGGGGGCTAAAGGGGCGTCGCGACAGCACGGGTGGCCCGCGGTCGAAAAAGGCGTTACTGTGATTGATAACGGCGACGACTACCGGATGGACGACAGGGTGCCCCTGGTAATCCCCGAGATAAACCCGCACGCTCTTGACCGGAGCCAGGGTTTTGTTGCCAATCCGAACTGCAGCACTATAGTGGCGCTTATGGCGCTTGCGCCGCTTCACGATGCCGCGGGCATACGCCGGTTCTGTGTTTCTACATATCAGTCGGTTTCAGGAACAGGACGGAGCGCGATTTGCGAACTTGACGCGCAGATCAAGGCTTATGCGGAAGGCAAGGCCAGCGCGCCGCAGGCGTACCCGCACCAGATTGCCCTGAACGTTCTTCCGAAAATCGGAAGCCTCAAACCCGAATTGCCGGGGTATACAAGCGAAGAGGCCAAGATGCTTTTCGAGACCAGGAAAATCCTGGAAGATGAGAGCATACTCGCTTCTGCAACCTGTGTAAGGGTTCCGGTTCTTTACGGTCATGCGGAATCCATAAACGTCGAATTTGAAAAGCCGCTTAGTCCCGATGAGGCGCGTGAGCTTCTCTCAAAGGCGCCTGGTGTAACGGTTGTCGACGATCCGGATTCAGATCAGTATCCGATGCCGCTGGCGGTCGCGAACAAGGATGAAGTGTCGGTCGGACGCATTCGTGAGGACGGCACATGCAAAAATGGCCTTGCGCTCTTCGTTGCGGGCGACAACATCCGCAAAGGAGCGGCTCTTAATGCAGTCCAGATCGCGGAGACCCTTGCTGCGCGGCAGTAATTACTGGTATGCGCGCCAGGGCTGCCCGTTACCCACAACTTGATGCTGACCCATTGGTTCGGTTGCTTGCTGTTGGGCATGAACCTGTGCAGCCTGCCGTGCCTCAGGCACGGTAAGCTGAAAAATGCGGCTGACTTATGTGTAAAGGGCAGCTCTACGGGTTTGAAAGGCCCGGCACGGCTGGGCTTCCTTCCCACGATTGAGGTTGGTTCCACGGTATGTCTGATTCCTCTCCGTCTGTTGCGCAGCCGGAAAGCAGCAGGATTACTGCCGGAAACATAGCAATTGAAATCACGGTACGGACGCTCAGACGAAACACAGATTTCATATCAATAGTATACGACATCGCCCTCTTTGACGGGCAATTGCTGCCAGTTGGTGAGTATGTTGGCGACCGCGACTTTTTCGTTCTTGCGAATCTGAACAAGCTGGACCTTGGTTACATATTTGGCGTCTTTGCCCCCGGGACGTCTGACAACCATTTCGATCTGAGGCACACCCGCCTCTTCCTCTTCGCGGTCCTTGAAAAGTTCGGCAATGAACTTGTCGGTTACGTTGATGGCCACGAAATGATATTTTGAATCCACCGCGGCAATAGTGCCCTTTGGACCGTGAGTCATGCTCCGCAGTCCCAATACAGGCCCTGCCGACAGCTCTGGCGTATCTCCTTGCGGCGTTTTAAAGCCCTCTATTATCTTCCTTGCCTCTTTGTATTTCTCTTCCAGATCCTCATATTTGAGTTTCTCTTCTTCGAGCTGCTCTTCGAGTTCGCTTATTTTTCGCTCTTTTTCGTCTATTTCGTCTTCGAGACTCTGGATCTTGGACTTGAGTTGCTTTATCTCGGCCTCGAGATCGTCGATCTTTTTGTTAAGGCGCACAATTTCTGCTTCCAGCTCGTCGATTTTCTTGTTTGCTTTCCTGAGTTCGTCTTTCCGTTCATTTAGACGGGTAATGGTTGTCACCAGCTCTTCACGGGTTTTAATCAGTTCCTGGCGTGTTGCATTCAGGCGTGCAAGCTGGGCTTCAGCTTTTTCCAGAATATCCTGCAGGACGACTTCCATTGTGCCGGGTCCCTCAGTGATTTTCATTCCGGTCAATTCATCGACTTTGGGTTTGCCAGTGGCAGGATCCCGGAGATAGTAGCTTTTTAGTTCTTCCTTACGTTCCTCGATGTTCATCTTGGGAAGGTCGGAGACTTCGAGTTCCTGATTATAGTTTTCCCAGAAATCGGCAGTGTCCGGGTTTTCTATAATTTCACTGGTAACTGGCGATATGTCGCGTCCGGGAAAAACTTCGCCGGGGGATTCGGGCTTTTCCGATTCGATAGTATAGCCCAATGCAACAAGTGTCTGTTCCAGTTTTTGTGTGCGGATTTTGAGTATTTCACGCCTGTTGAAAAGCATTATACCCAAGGTCAGGGCGCCGATGCTCAGAAGCAGAAGAATTATTACAAGAACTCTAAGAAGTTTCGCCATTTGTTACCCTCGAAATTAAAAAACTACATTAAGATCATTTTTCTGGCAAGAAGAATTTTTATAAATCCTTTCATGGATTTCCACGGGACGCAGCAGTCACCGTAATTCCCTGTCCGCAGGTTCTATTTGAAAACCACCTTAATCTGTTCGGAAGGCTCCACTTTGATGCCTTCGATATCCCGCAGTCGTTTCATTGCCTCCTGAACATTCTTCATCTTTCCCATATTCTGAAGTTTCTTGAACGATTCCCCGTTTTTCAACATTTTGCCGATATCCATATCAAAGAGTGTCACGTGATCGGTCTTGCCATCTTTTTCAACATGGGCGGCTGTGGTTTTTGTAATCGCGCCGTTTACGCCTATCTGCATGCGGATGCGGAAACCTGCAAACATCTGTTTCATCATGGCCATTTGCTGAGGGTTCATTTCATGTTCTTTTCCGGGGGGGGCATGCTTTGTATCGGAAGTTTCCTTTTCCTCGCGCGGCATATTAACGACCAGTTCGGCTTTGCTTCCGGGTTTGAACTTGAATGTCACAGGTTTGCTTTTATCTTTTTTCTGACCCCCCGGGGCCTGCATGCCCATGCCGGGCTGCTTGTCCTGAGCGGGCAGACCGGAGTCGAGGCTGAGCTTGATTTTTTCAATATCTTCAAAACTGTATGTGGTTTTGGAGCCGGAAGCGCCATCTGCTCTTGAGACCTTTTTATGAGAAACGAATTTGACTCCCTGTCCCAATTCGGTTGCTTTCTGTCTGGCGTCTTTTTTGTCGAAATTCAATGGTGATTGCGTGGCGCCGCTGCCGGCCATCATCTGTTTCATGGTCTGTTCAAATTGTTTGCTGATGTAGACAGTTTCGACGATTCGTCCGCTTCCGTCTTTATTGACAATAATGTTTGTTGAAGCGTCAATGCAGCCTGTTGCTGAAGTGATAACGCCGACTGCGCAGATTACCCGCATCAGCGAGCGAACGTGTAGTTTCATGGCTGGTTCCTTTCGTTAAAAAGTACGAAAATGACGAATAAGAGTCAATCTTTGTATGGAAGCCTAAACTCGAACGGCAATAAATGCAAGGTGTATTCTTGCTCTCCACGCTCTCACCGCGAAATCCTGTGAGATATGCGGGCTAAGCCTTTCTGACAGGCGCAATGGTGGGCGATACAGGACTTGAACCTGTGACTTCTACCGTGTGAAGGTAGCGCTCTAGCCAACTGAGCTAATCGCCCGCGCAGAATTCGAGCAAAACACATGTGCTCTTATCATACCGGAGGCGGGAATGTCAAATATTCACATTGTGTCTAATCGCAGGTTTGTTATTTTACTGTGATACGCAGAATTGAAAGAGGGCGGAAATGAGCGAGCTGGAAGAAGGACGGAAACTGAATATTGATTTCGGCAAGATAGCTGCAATTGCTGAAAAATGTTCCGATGTAATCCCGGTGGCAGCGCAGAATGCTGATACCGGCGAGGTTATCCTGCTTGCATATACCAACCAGGCGGCTTTCAGGAAAACCCTGGAATCACGGTCGCTGGTTTTGTGGAGCACTTCGCGCAACGAGCTGTGGGAAAAAGGAAAAACCTCGGGTGAGACATTCGAGCTTCTGGAGGCGTACGTCAATTGCGAGCAGAATTCTGTCCTCTACAAAGTGAGGCCGAAGCGGGGTGGTATATGCCATACGAAGAATACAAAAGGCGAGCCCAGAAACTGTTATTACCGTAGAATAAACCCCGAGACAATGAAACTGGAGAATACCGATCCATAGGAACGGACAGGCGGCAAGCGACCTTGCGGCGCGATGACTTGCGTCCTGTTGCAGCCGGAGAGGAGTGTAGAGGTATGAAATTCATTTGTCCCTATTGCAAATATTGTATGGAAGGGGAGCTTTCCCGCCAATGCCCCAACTGCGGGAAGATGATGAATATTCCCGACAAGTATTTCCCCGAGAGCGAGCAAGAGAAACGCAGACGCAAAAGCAAAAAGAAGCAGATAAAGAAAATCGGCCAAAGACAGGACCCTTCGCAGTTTCCGCAACTTCCGGAATTTCTAACGGGGCGCAGGAAGCCACTGCACGTTGCCATTCCCCTTGTTGTACTGATCGTGGTTGGCGCGCTGTTGCTCGGGCGGGTGGCCCGGGAGACGGGAAAACCCAGCAGAACGCGCAGAGAGTTTGTTGCAATGGGAGAACTGGAGGCTATACGGATAGGCCTGGAGCTTTTCAAGCATGATTGCGGCAGATACCCCACCGAAGAAGAAGGACTCAATGCGCTTGTGCGCGATCCGGGAGTCGATGGGTGGGCCGGGCATTATGTGATAATAATGAAACCCGATCCATGGCAGAAGAAGTACAGATATTCGGTAGAGGATGGAGAGGTTACCCTTTTCTCGTGCGGGAAGGACCGGAAATGCGGAACCGAAGACGATATTCACGCAGGAGAACCCGATCCTGAAATACTGCAGGAACATATAGAAAAACAGGAAGAGCGGAAGAAATCGCGCTAGCCCTGCATATCTCACAGAATTTCGTGGCGAGAGCGTGGAGAGTGCTGCTGCGGGGGTGCAAATTGGTGAAACGCCGGAGCA
>CAYTRK010000081.1:1460-8740 GCA_964440205.1 uncultured Victivallaceae bacterium | reverse complement strand
GATTATCTGGGTGATTCTCTTCGCTTTCGCGCGATTGAATGCCCGTTCAATCTTCCGCAGATCGCCGCGCTGAACCGTTGCGGCTACATTGCCACGGCTTGTCTCGCCGTTTGCATAAGTCACGTTCGATCCGCCCTTCAGGACGGCTATACGAACGACTTCCACGGTTTCACCGGCCTGCTCGCCGCAAAGCTCGACGGCCTGGTTAAGCACCGGGTCCTCGTGCGTATCCTGAACCACGTCCGTAATTTCCACCAGATCCCCGTACTGCTTGAGTTCACAGGTGTAATCGGTGTGGTTAAGCCTCTGCCCTGCCGGGGGAATTCCCTCGGACAACGGCGCCGTCGCACGCAGCAACGAGTGATATCGCCGCCACTTACGAAAAAGGCTTTTCTTTTTGGGCTGCGGGTCAAAGACGCCGTAAGGCTCGGTTATCAATTCGGCCTTTCCGCGTTCCAGTAATTTTTTACTGGCCTCCGCAGCAGTTCTGGGGGATATGTGTCCGTATTTAGTAAGCATAACTTCCTCCTTTGGTTTGCACTTACATCTACGACAGCCATGTAAATACTGCTCGGAGGGTCATGCCCTTCTGGCTTTTGCTGCCAACCTTTTCGCCCGCCACCTTAGCGGACTCTAAAAAGCTAATAAAAAATTCGTAGGTTCAGGATTTCGGCACTCCCTGCATTTGATCGAAAGCGTTACTGATCCTTCCTTCACTTGCACCTTTCCTTTGAAAATCAGTTTTCCGCAATATGCACAGCGAAACTCGCGGTCCGTCCCTTGCGCCCCTTTGACCAATACCTGACCGGAATACTTCCGGTCCCAGGTCATAGCCTGATTGCGCCCGCTCTTACTTACTGAACATTGCCTTCTCAAATTCAGCCTCCTCATCTTCAACGGGCCGGTCATCGTCTCTGTTCTCGCCGTGACTCACTCCGCCGGAAGACCGCAAGCTCTCCTTATGCACCTTGTCGTGCATATCCTTCGTTTTCTTCTGCGCCTGATTTCGTTCTTTCTGATGAGCTTTGGCCTGATGCTCCTTATACGCGTCGAGCACCAGCACCGTCTCGCTGCCATCCTGTGGCTCATGGGCCATATCCTTCAACGCCCCGTCTTTCAAACCATTCTTCCACTTCTGGAATTCGTTGGAAGACTGCACCGCAACATAATCCGGATGCGCCCTGGCTACCTCCTGATTAGCGGTAACCTGCCCCTCCAGAGCCTCAAGCCGACTACTTAACCGGTTAATGGTACGCTGAGCCTCCGTAACGCTCTGAACAGGCTTCTCGGTGCCCTTTTGAATCGCGTCTTCACTCATCGCCTCAGCCATAGCGGCCATGGCTTCAAAAATCTCAGTCCCATAACCATCTTCCCCGTCTCGCAATTCACCCAGCGTCACATTCCTGTCACCAATTCGCAGTGTAAGATCCTTGAATCTATCGCTACGCAGTCCGCCTTTACGGGATTCCCCGCTATCGGATAGACGCGCGTCGCCATCCCTGCGGCCCGAATCGCGGCCAGTCTCGGCCTTGAACTTGCTTAGAACCTCAACAGCGTCAGCCACATTCCCTTCCGTGGCCTTATACTGAATGTCGCTGGTCTGTTCAGGCAGCCAGTCTTCCAGAAATTCACGGGAATTGCGGATGTCATCGACATCAGGATGTTTCTGGCGAACCTGAGCGAAAAAACGCTCCCGGCTGGCTTGCTGGCTCCGCTGTTGTTTCTGCCGCCGGTATTCCGCAGCCCGTTCCTCTGCTGTCGGTTCCTGACCCTTTTCATCAGCCTTGCCATCTTCACCCTTAGCCTTGCCATCTTCACCTTCTTCACCGCTTTCGTCACCGCCTTCGGCGGATTCACTAGCGTCACCGGTCTCACCTTCGTCGCCAGCGTCACCTTCTTCACCGCCTTCATCGCCACCTTCAGCGGCTTCGCCGGCCTCTTCGTTTTCTTTCGCGCCATCCTCGCCCGCTTCATCCTTGTTGTCATCATCAGCCAAAGCAAACTTCTCGAATTCATCTTCTTCGGAGTTTACGCTCTGCTCTGGCTCTTCAGCTCTGGCTTCATTCTCTTTCATGTCTCGCTCCTTAGTTTTCTTTGGCCGATGTCCGGCGCCTGAGGGAAAGGCGCCGGTACATCAGCGGGATGCGTGTGAGGCAATCCGACCTAACGCAATTCCATTCCCGTGCCCGAAGACACGAGCCGTAAATCCCTGATAAACGTCAACGCTTCAGGGCTCTTAACCAATACACCCTTCTTGTGTATGCCAATACACAGAATCCCAGGAACATTCAGCGGTTCAACCCACGGGCTTTCATAAACCTGCTCGACCGGAGATTCATCAGGCTGACTTTCCTTTGCGCCATCTTCCGGGTTTGCTTCTTTTGGTTCGCCGGCCTCCGGCGCAACACCATCTCCGCCCCTTGAAGACCCATCAACGCCCTCTTGTTCTATATCTACAACTTCCTGATCATCTTTTTCGGCTTCGGTCATCCTGGCCTCCTTTTCTGTTTTTCCGGTATTGTTTATTCACATACTCTATGGCTCGCCTATCACGCGGGTCATACCGTTTCCATCTCTGTGGTCCTTCTTTAATCTGTATATTCCACAGTGACATTCGTATAAGCGCCGTTAGCAGGGCAATACACTGCTAAATGATTCGTCCACCCTGACGAAGAGGCAATCACATCAAGGTCAATACTCCCGTCAGTGTGTGAACTGGCGCAGCGCACATAATTCGTGCCCGCCTCCAGCGCAGGATCACCAACCTCAAAATTCGCGCGAAGAGTCCCGTGGGAATCAAAACTCCAGGATGCAATGCCTTCCTCGCTCGGAGTAGTCTGCTGGCTTGTCGTTGTAAACCAGAACAGAAGAGTTTTTTCGGCTTCAAGGTTGTTTCCGAAGATATCTTTGCACTGAATTGCAATCGTGGCATTGGTGCCATCAACTGTAGTCGCAGCGACATCCACAGATCCAAGCAAAACGCTCAGGGCATTCGTCAACCTCGCGCTTGCAATATCACCAGTCAGGTTCCCTGCGTCGTGATAATCACTGCCATCTTCCCCGTCGAAGGTTCCTGTCCAATCATTGGTTCCATCCCAGGCCAGCGCATTGGTCATTCGCGCGGCCACAATATTCCCGGCCAAAACCGTAGCTTTCACATTGCCAGAACCGTCATCCCACTGAGTACCACCAACCTTGAAGTCTCCTGTTACAGAGAAATTCTCACTGGTGGAGCTACCCGACATCGATTGCCCGGCCTCAAATGTCACCTTTTTCTTGTGCGTAGTAGGCGCATTAAACGTATGAGTGCCGGTATGCAGCACCTGCGGCCTTGCGTCGATCTCCGCTCTTGCAGCCTGTAGGGTTAGTATGGCAAACATAAATATAATAATCTTCTTCATAACCGTTCTCCTTCCGGTATTGAGTTCGCGCGCTCTGAGGTCTCAAGGATCCTTCTGGTTGCGTCTTTAAGTTTGAGTGAAAAATCAAGTCCGGCCACCATGCCGGCCAGATAGGTCATATCCTTGGTAAGGTCTTCAGGTACATGACGCGGATTATCAAGTAGCTGCGCAATCACATCCCCCCTCTTGTGCTCGCATAACGTCCGATGCGCCGCCAGCGCCCCATGCTCATCAGCGGCGCTGTACAGCCTGCGTACAGCATCAGCCGCCTCCCGGCTCTGTTTCACTGTCAGCCGCGCATAACTCTCAATTTGCTTCAGGTTCATATCACCCTACAAATGTAGGTGCGGGAATAAAAAAAAGGCAGAGTGGTGTTGCAACACTCTGCCTTAAATACCTTGCCGGTGAGGAACGTCTCCCCCACTCCCGCACCAAATTTTTATACTCTATCTTGTGTTAAAATAGCTGATCCCCACAAGATAGCAAGCTCTTTTTTACGTTTTTTTGCCCAAGCCTTCTAACTGGTCCCCCGCCTGGTCAAGAATCTGCCTCAAAGCCACCTGATATCCGCTGCTGCTCGGGTCCGCTGCCACATGCTGCCCAAGCTGCATTGCGCTTTGAAGAGTTCGGACAAGCCGATTGGCCTGGTCACGTTTCTTGACTGCCGTTTGCTTCGCGTCTGCCGTATCGCTTTTCGTAGCCGTATTTTCTGCCATACCATACCTCTCCTTCATTGTCACAATTCTGTCACGGTTCAATCGTTTTGCTCGCGAGATTCGCTTCGGCTTTCTCGGCTTCAAGTTCAACCTTGGCCTCGCTGATTTCCCGCTCGTGCTCTTCCGACAAAGCCTTCTGCTGATCCAATGCAGCCGAAGCCCGATCTTTTTCAATCTCAGCCATGCGCTCCTGGATCTCCAGTTGCGCCTGTTGGCTCTGCTGCTCCTGTTGTTGCATCTGCTGCTTTTCTTCAGGGCTGTATTTGTAAAGATCGGGGTCAATGTTTTCGCTCCGTGCAGCTTCGTCGATGATGTCCGTTATCCGGTAATCGCGCGTACTCTCCGTCTCGCGAATAAGCTCAAGAAGCCGCATCAAGGCATTAACCCTATCTATATGATTCTGCCACGAAGAGTAGCCCAGCGCCTTGCAGGCAAACGGACCTTTCGCCGCCGTAATAGATGGGTCGCGCATGTTTGCCTCATAGAATTCCTGAATCATTGGCTCCGTCAACATGGCGTCAAGATTACGCATACCCTTCCCGAAATACTTTCCGGCTTTCTCAAGACGCTGACTTGCTGCATACGCGGTTTCGTCTCCGTCTTCGGGGCGCTGGATACCCTGTGAGATCTTAGGCACCATACTGTCATCATCCCCTAAACGCTCAGCATGTTGCAAGAGCGGCCAGAGTCGCTCTCCTACCGGCTGAAACTGGAACTGGTGCATGGCCTGCTGAATGTTCTCATACATCCCGTCTTCCATAAGAAGCCTCAGGAATCCCTGCCTGATCCCGTCGGGAATATCCTCTGCGTTCTGGAATGCGCTTTCCTTGTACGCGAGAATGAGACAACTGGCGAGCTTGTTGGTGTTTTCAATGGTCTGGATAGCGCCGTCAATCAATTTCTGCGCCGGCAATGCGTTATCAGCAATCCCCCAGCCTCCGGCCTCATCAACATTCTGATCCCAGACTGCCATGTGGAGTTTACGCTGTTCCGGTGTCGAAAAAATATGCCGGATAACCTTCGTCCCGGCCACCATGGTAATCACTTCAACTTCATCCCCGTCGTCTTTATACTCGGGAAAGCGTGGAAGACGTTGCGTGATATCGTTGTCTGACAAATTACGCTCCGACTTATAACTCTCGATCCACTCAGTAACACTCTTCCGTGGAACACGTCCTCGCAATTCATATGTTGGTATTTTTCGTTGTCGCGATTTTATACCGCGCAACCCCGGAGGCAAGGACTGCTCCATCTTTGAGATATCAGAGCCATCATCATCCTCATACGCAGTCAGCACATCGTCAATCTGATCATCCAGGAAAAACGGCCGCCCTTTTCTTTGGCGCAACCAATACGCGCTAACCGGCTTAAAATGAATAAACCCTGCGCCTTCGCGCATATCCCCTGACAACTCCTCCATGTCACGGTAAATCTCCCATGTGCTCGCAAAATGCCAAGCCGGTATAGTGCTTCTATTCGTTTCTCGGCGCCATGATAGCGAATCATATCCGATCCCTTGCCCGCTACTGATTCCGCCACCAAGGCCCATATCCGGCAACCATAAATTATCCTGCACCACGTCCACGCCGGCTCGGGCATATGTGAGCCCATAGGTAAGCATTGAAAGAACATTGTTCTCCAGCGCAAACATAGCGCGCCCATCAGATAACTGCTGCGCGATAAGCCCTTCCATCTGTTCTTTAGCCTCTTCTACAGCATCTCGCCACTCCGCCGGCCATTCATCCTGCTGCGGCTTCACTTTAGGGTCCAGCTCCAAGGCAAACCGGATATTCCCTCCGCGCATGGCCATATCAAGAATCAGGCAAAGAGCATAGGTCACCTTCTGTCTGAGCCATCCGGTATGCATTGTGGACTGCCAGGGCCGCTTGCCTTCTTCGGGGTTCTGCTTCCAATCAGGGTCCAGCTCCCGGCGCATCGCCGCAAGGTTCTGATTCCATCTACGTTCCAGCGGTTCCCGATTCTTCTTCCAGTTCTCAAACAGTGTGTTGACAATGTACTGAGAAAGGTCGTCGTATTCTTTGTCTTTTGCCATACCTGCCCCCTACATCTGTAGGGTTTTGCCATAAAAAAATCAGGCCCCCTTGTTCGGCCTGATTTCAAAATCCATTACAGCGCAACATAGCGCCTCTATTTCCACGGGCATATCAGTATTCTGGACAGCATATTCATTAGATGCTATTTCCAGATCGCTGCCCTCAAACCCTATGAGTTTTTCTGTGCTGAACGCCTTCACTGTCTGTCCCCATGCGTATGCTTCGTCATACGCTACGGACCGGAACACCGGCTTTGGTTGTATCAAGCTGCTCCTTGCAACATCCTTGGCATACGTCCAGTGCGCCCTGTCTCCCTTTTTCACTGCAAACCGACGCGCAAAATAATGCGTCCACGCCGTGCTTAAAAAGTCCCGCAAGCCCGAATAATACACTCCACCGTACATCCCCGATACAACCGCGGAAAATCCCATTTCCTCGAAAATATACATCACGCCTCTCTCGATGTCAAGCCCAGTCAGCACAACAAAGCCCCGCAGTCGCCCCGTCGCCTCATCTTTCGCTATCCGCGGCCAGGCCAGCCCCCCTCTCATGTCAAACTTATATCCCGCGTTCCCCCAGAAGAGCCGTGAACATTTCTCCTTCTCAATCCACTCTACCTTGTCCGGGCGCCCCGGATGTTCCAGTTTACTTATGTCACCCATGTAAATATCTCTGCCTCACTACGTTATCCACACAACCGGAGCCCTTACAAAAAGAACATTTCCCGCCCCAATAAGGGTCAGCCTTCAAGCTCCGCTTAACCGCATACCGGTCTTTCCGCAGTGTGGTAACACACGCAGCACCGCTCCCTATGCAATGCGGACACTGTTTCATCAACTGACTCCCTTCTCAGGCCAATTCCTCTTTGTCGTCCAATACCAGGTCGCTCTTCTCGAGCCTTGAGACTATTTCTTTTCCCATCCGCTCGGCAAGTGAACCTCCTTCCGTCGAACCGCGCTCGGTTAATTGCCGGCTTACATGCAGCTTCACCTGCCGCCCTGACACGTTCTCCAGTCCAATCAGTATCATCTCACCCTTCTTCCCGCTGCGTTGATCCTGTCTATTCTCTGTCATAATATCACTCCTTGTTTTTGCCCTTCTTTACCGGC
>CAYTRK010000081.1:0-1450 GCA_964440205.1 uncultured Victivallaceae bacterium | reverse complement strand
GAACCACCTGCCCATTGTAAGGCCCACATCAGTGTCCGTACTCGCTTCTAATGGCCTACGCATAATAGCGTGACACGCTTCATCATAGCAATGGTCTTCCATTGTCGTGTCAACATCATTCGTATCATTCGGGTCCGTCTGTAATTCGGGAATAGTCCTGATGAAATGCTCACATATACTGTAAACAACCAACATCGGCCGCTGAATCATATTCCCTTCAGGATCTACAAACTTGCGCAAACGAGCGTGCATCTGCCTGAACTTCTGTTTCCTGTCAGGGTTCCCCTTCTGCATGTAGATTCTCTGCTTAGCAAACTCAGTTGCCGTAGACGGCCCAAGTTTACCTCCATCATACTGCCTGTTCCAGCATGTCGGGTCAGCCAGCCGCACCATTCTTCGCCCCCATATACCCAGGCTCTTTTCGTGCTCGATAATACTCTCGGCTATTTCAGGGTCACTCTGTCGCACACCTGTGTTCGGCTCCCCTCCTGAAAGGAGGCCGTATAGCTCACTGAACCGATATAGCCGCCCGTCATTATCCTCCCAGAAGTATCCTACCGAATACGGCTTTCCCCATCCCCAGTCAAAGGTCATAATCAGCGTCACATGCTCCGGTACCGGCAAAGGCTCAATGATATGATGCAGCGGGTCCCATGCAAACGCCTGCCCAAGAAAGATGTCCCAGTCGCCGTACAAATATGCGCTGCGATATGGCTCGGGCATCTGCATAATCCGATTCTTGTATCCCGGATCATGTGTCATCAGGGTCGGGTTGTCCTCCAGTAGACCTGGAATATACTCCCGCAGCATTCCCCCGTCATCCGCCGGCGCCCTGCGCGGTTTATACTCTCCAGGCTTATCACCTTTGCAAAACTCAACATACCGCCGTTTGATAAAATTATGACTCACGCCTCCGGGATTGCCGGCAAACGCAATGAGCGGCAGCTTATGCCTATACTGCGGAGGCACCTCCAATTCACACCTCACCCTCTGCACAAGAAACCGGATCATAAACTCCGTGAATTGCGTCACCTCATCAATCAATAGAACGTGTATCTCGGCGCCCTGATAGTTAAATATATCCTGCTCATGCTGCGCATGGCAGAATCGGACCATTGCGCCATTTATGAACTGAAACACCCGTTTGCCCGCATTATACCGGGCCAAATCCAGGGGGAATTCCTGTTGCGCTTTGAGAATCTGTGTTCTCTCCAGATCCGGGAATGTGCGTCGGAACAAATACACCTGCAAATTCGGAATCATCAGTGCCCACCGCTTCCCCTCATGTCGCAGAGCATGACTCTTCCCTGGGCCCGCAGCGCCGCCATAAAGGATGTCATTGCAGAACGACTGATGAAACGCCGCCTGCTTCAGATGCGGCACATAATCCAACACAACCCGCCGCTCGTCAGAGTCTATCCGGCCCCCTGTTTTCTGTTGCAATAGCTGC
>CAYTRK010000080.1:0-8746 GCA_964440205.1 uncultured Victivallaceae bacterium | reverse complement strand
ATGGCGAGACGAGGAATCTTTATACATCACTATGAAATGCTTTTCCCAAAACAGGTTGAGCAGAAAGTTCGTTACTACGCCTCGGGCAACGTCCCGATCAGGGACAGAAACGAGCATAATGCACTGGAACGGTGGGAAAAGCTGAGCGATCCGTTTCATATTCACAATATCGTTTCATATCCGTCGTGGCTTGAGGTTTTCCGAGGACCGCAGCCAGAACAGATTGTCGAAATGTGGCGGGATGTTAAAGCGGGTAAGCGCGATGTAAGGTTGCGAGATATGCAGGATGTCGAAGCATTGATCAAACAGCCATGTTTTCGATTTGCTCGATCAGTTTTGCGTAGCTGGCCGAGTCAGGCGGTTGTTGCAAAGCCTGGCGGTTACCGGCTGCATCAGTTTTTTGAACACGTGGCGCGATTCTTTATCCGTATATGCGGCTACAGAAAGAATCATGGTTGAAGCCGCCAGAAAACACGCGTTTATCGTCGGCGCCGCAAAGTGTGGAACGAACACGCTTTTTGAATTGCTGGGAAGGCATCCGAACGTGTGCGCATGCTCGGAGAAGGAACCGTCTTTTTTTACGTTTCCGGAACTGTACGAGAAAGGCCTGGAATGGTACCTGGGCTTGTGGGACTTTGATCCGGCCCTGCATAAGGTAGCTGTTGAGGCTTCGGTAACCTATGCGGAAGATCCCAATCGACCGTGTGCTGCGCCATTCATAAAGGAATATTTTCCGGACGCGCGCATTATGTATATTGTCCGTGATCCCCTTAAACGCATTGAGTCGCACTACAACTTTCTCAGGGCTACCGATAATCCCGGATCAAGCGCTCCGATAACGGCTGACTTTTACATTGACGGTTCGCGGTATTTTCATCAGTACGAACTTTACAGCAGGCATTTCGACCGGGAACAGATAAGGGTTCTGGATTTCCGGATGCTGAGGGACGATCAGAAGAAACTGATGCGACAAGTATGTTCGTTTCTTGGCTTGCCAGCAAACGCGGCTTCGAACTCAGGCGATGCGGTGCATGCGTGGAGTACAGATGATCTGATGCTTCGTAAAAAATTCGTGGATTTAGCTGGGCCTCTTGCGTGTATGCTGCATGTTTTCCCATACAGTCTGCGTCAGTTGGTGAAGGAAAAGCTGGCCTGGTATTCGAGAAACCAGCGTGTACAGCTAGATGAGGTGCAGACAGAGTATTTGCGTGAGAGATTGAAAGAAGACAGAGAGCAGTTCATTTCGGAATTCGGGTGGTATCCGGAGGAGAGGGGGAGGCGCAAAGAGGTAAGAGGTAAGGGATAAGAGCAAAGAGGTAAAGTTTGGAGAAAAAGATACAATCAGGCGCGGCATATCTGAATATCGGCTGCGGTAATCATTTTCTTTCCGATTGGGAGAATCTGGATTTTGAGCCTAAAAATTCGTCTGTCCGTAAGTGGGATATAAGACGTGGTTTGCCGTGTCCCGATGAGCATTTTGATTTGGTATATTCATCGCATGTGCTGGAGCATTTGAGTTCGGCGGAGGTGGAGAAGCTGATTCAGGAATGCCGGCGGGTGCTGCGGCCAGGCGGGACGCTGCGCGTGGTTGTGCCGGATCTGGAGGCGATGGCGAGGGAGTATCTTTCCGCGGCGGTGGCTGAGGGTGAGGGTAAAAAATCTAAAAAAGGTCTAGAGTCTGCGGTCTGCAGTCTTCGGTCTTCTGATTCCCTCCGCCTCGCCTGGTCAACATTGTTTCTCATTGATCAGTTGACTCGGACGGAGCCGGGAGGCGAGATGGGGAAAATGCTGGAGGCATTTAATGGTGACATTCCGGATTTCATAAGAGAACAGCTTGGACAGGATTGGGTTGATAGATATATGCCGACACGAGACAAGAGATTGGGCGAACGAAGAGACTTCCGTATGTCAGGGCGCATTGCTGCTGGCTTGAGATGGCGTGGACGCTACCTGAGACAGAAAACAGAAAGAGCGTTCTGTGAAATGATTCCAGGTCTTGCGGATTTTGTAGAACGCTGGAAGATTGCCGGCTATCTGAAAAGCGGTGAAAGGCATCAATGGATGTATGACAGATATTCGCTTGCGGAACTGCTGCTGAGCTGTGGATTTGTAAATCCTGTAATTTTGTCCCATACGGAAACCGCTTCCGGTTGTGAGGAAGTCATCAAACTGGATGCAGATGAATCGGGCAGACCCTATAGGCCGATGTCGGTGTATGCTGAAGCTCGCGCTGATGCGTAGGTTACAACCACCGCAAGTCTGCGGGGTAAAGTTACAGTGTACAGAAGGAGATGGAGTAACAAGAATTGCCTGGATTCACGGCATTCCGTCTTTGCCAAGGCTACGGCGGAAAAAATGGCGGACAAGCAAATCGCAGAGAGGGAAAGAATAGATGGAAGGCTTGGAGACGGTATCAATGTGCTATATAAACATACGTATTTTAATGAATTGCCTAAGCTAGCTGTGATATAAATAAACAATTCATTTATGAAAAACGGTCACATTGTGCAAACATCATGATTTTTCTTGGATTTACAGCAAAAGAGCTTCTTTGGCACATAAGGCAATTGATGCCAAAATATGGATTGCGTAAGTTTATTTGGTTGAAGCAAGCTAGAATACAGGCATGGAAAAAGTTCTGGAAAGATTACAGGGATTACGGGGCTATGTGTCAAGGAGGCGAACCCAAGCCTACCTTTAGGTTCCTGTATCCTTGTATCGGTGACGATCGAGGTACAACACCGATTGAACCGCAATATTTTTATCAGAACGCATGGGCGTTTGAACATCTTATAAAAGAAAACCCATCTTTTCATGTGGATGTTGGGTCTCACCATGGGTTTGTTTCCCTGCTCTCCAAAGTTGTTCCTGTTACCATGGTTGATATAAGGCCTTTATATCTTGAAATAAAAAGTTTGAAATTTACAAGAGGATCGATATTGAGTTTACCTTTTGAAAACGAATCATTGCGGTCTGTTTCAAGTCTTTGCGTAATTGAACATATTGGATTAGGAAGATATGGAGACGGTCTTGATCCGAATGGGACGGAAAAAGCGATAGCGGAGTTTTTTCGGGTTTTAAGCCCTGGCGGCTTGCTTTATATTTCTTTACCTTTGGACGATGAAACTACTGTCTATTTCAATGCACATCGTGCATTTGCAGAAAGCGAGTTGATCTCAAAGTTCACCTCTTTTGAAATTTTGGACAAAAAGTATATTTATGGAAAGCGCTTTGGTTCTCAAAAGCTAAACGGGTTTGGTGTTGGGTGTTATAAATTACGGAAGCAACCAGTATAATAGATTGGGTACCGGGCATGGGTAATATTAGAATGGGGCCTCCGCTTGAGCTTGTTTTGTTTTTGGCGAAAGAATGTAAAATAACACAGTTCATTGAAACGGTAATCAAAGGAGTATTGGAAAAACAGAAGGGCGTGCGTCTGATTTTATGGAGCTACAAAAAGAAACTTAAACAGAGGTTTTTGGGAAAGCAATGATTCTTCTTCATCCAAAACCGGAGGCATATCATTATTGTCCTCATTGCAAAGAAGACTTGGCTGTGGTGGACTGGTATATTCCCGGTATGAGAACGCTTGCTAAATTGACATGCAAGCGTTGCGATAAAATGTTTTTTTGTGACTTGCCTGCTGGGCACGGTAGGTACACACCGAGTTTATTGGATACAATAACGGGTGAAGTATTTTCCGATGGGGCACCCACATGGCATGATTCTTGGCTAAAGCAATCCTACAAGAAAAAGAATTGTTTTCCGCCTCTGCAAATACATAAAGAAACTTTTACTAAAGTAGAAAAACCAATTTTGCTGAATTGCTTGGATATGATGTATGGCCATTGCTTGCTGAAGCTTTTGAATGCGCAGTATTATTTGGATAATAAGCCCGAGTATGATTTGATTGTGCTGATACCCAGTTTTCTGCGGTGGATGGTTCCAGACGGAGTGGCCGCTGTTTGGTCAGTTGATTTGAAGTTAGAAAACGGGGATCAATGGAATGATGGTTTTGCCCAGGCAATAAAGTCAGAACTTGTCGAGTTTGACAAGGTGTGGCTAAGCGTTGCTTATTCGCATCCGCATTCGCATGATTTCGATATAGAACGTTTCACGCGAACCAAACCATTTAATCTTAGCGATTGGAATCGGAAAAGACCTACAGTTACATATATTTGGCGGAATGATAGGAGATGGCTCCAGAATGAGTGCAATAATAGTTTCGCGGATATTATTCAGAAGATAGCATGCAGATTACAAAGTGTTGAAAGCCGTATAGAGACTGTCCAAAGGTTAACAGTTATTCGCCTGGCTCAATGTCTGCGACATTCAATTTCTGATGTGGAGTTTGCCGTAGCGGGTATAGGATCGTCGGAAAAATTACCTTCATGGATCAAAGATATGCGCAGTGAACATATTAATGATGACATTGAAAAGCTCTGGTGTCAGCAGTATGCGTCAAGTCATGTTGTTATCGGTGTACATGGGTCAAATATGTTGCTGCCATCAGGACACGCTGCCACAACTATAGAATTGATGCCTGTGGCACGCTGGGGAAACATTATGCAAGATATTTTGAGTGGAGAAGAGGATGCTCGCATGAGGTGTTATTTAACCAGAATACTGCCGGATATTTCAACTCCGTCAATAGTTGCTTCTGTGGTTGAATCATTATTTAAAGGTTTGCCGCAAATGCGATTACGTTTTTCGCGGGGAACCACTACGCACAAACGTTTATAGGCTAAGAGCTAAAGCCGATCATTGAATAAATTATGCTTGTATCGCCAGTATTATTTTTAGTTTTCAACCGTCCCGCTTTAGCCGAGCAGGTGTTGGAGCGAATTAAACAGGCCAAGCCACCCCGGCTATATATAGCTGCGGATGGCCCCCGTAAAGACCATGCTGCTGATGAGAAGTTATGTGAAAAAGTGAGAATGCTGGTTGATCTAGTTGATTGGGATTGCAAGGTAGAAACATTTTTTCGAAAAGAAAACTTGGGGTGTCGCATAGCAGTTAGTACGGCGATAGATTGGTTCTTTGAGAATGAAGAGGGTGGAATAATTTTGGAAGAGGACTGTTTGCCGGATATTTCTTTTTTTGACTATTGTGAAACACTGCTGCGTTATTATAAGGACAACGAGCGTATAATGGCGATCTGCGGGAATTGTTTTCAAAAAAAACAGCAGGAATCATCTGGTGGAACGTATTATTTCTCAAAATATTTTCATTCATGGGGCTGGGCGTCCTGGCGGCGTGCATGGATACACTATGATGGGGCCCTTCAAAAGTGGCCTACGTTTAGGAGCTCATTACAATTTAAACAAACGTGTGTCACGCGCAATGAACAGAAATATTGGATACGTCATTTTGACGCACTTTATAATGGCAATATAGATTCATGGGCTTATCAAATGATGCTAGCCTGTTGGCAACGGCAAGGTCTGGTGATTCTGCCGAGAATCAACTTGGTGGAAAATATCGGTTTTACAAATGAATCAACCCATACTGGTGATCCAAATGAGTGGTGGCTGTGGTCAGCTCGACCTTTAAACAGAATTGAACACCCGAAACATATTAGTATAGACACTGCTGCCGATCGATGGACCGACAAAGTGATTTTCTCCGGAACAGAATATCCGTCATGGCCGATGCGAATGCGGCGTCGCTGGTGGCGGTTCTCCGGCCGGTTTCTGCAAAGACGTAAAGCAAACAAGTCAAATAACACCGGCAGGCTTTGATGCTTTATCAAGTGAATGCAGAAAATGCTCTGCCGGAATCTGGAACGTTATTCGCTCTTTAAAGAAAAAATCAAAATGGGTCGAGAAAACTCAAATCTTCCTTATAGGACTCTTCTTCACCCTGTAACCCCTGTAACTCTGTAACCGTCTCTATGAAAATTCTCCATATAACAACTTCCGACGGGGATGGCGGAGCGGCGCGAGCTGCATATCGCCAGCATGTCGGACTGGTTCAAGCTGGGCTCGATAGTCGAATAATTGCACGCAAGCCCGTGACAGCGGATCCAGCAGTAACGGCGTATCGGGCTGCGGATTCGCTTCCGGCCAGATTGCGCAGGCAGATAAGAGCTTTGCAAATAAAGGCAGCGATACGCCGCTACTATAAGACCCGTCCTGCCGGACTCGGGCCGTTTACTGATGACCGCAGCCGGTTTGGTCGTGCTTTTGGCTCGGCATTGCCGGATTGTGATGTTGTCAACTTGCACTGGAATGGGAATGACTACTTTGATTATCAAGGTTTTTTCCGCTACTTCCCACAGCGTGCGCCGGTAGTCTGGACGCTGCATGATATTAACGTCTTTACCGGCGGCTGCCATTATACCGAAGGCTGTGACCGGTATCTGACCGGCTGCGGCTGCTGCCCGCAGCTTGGATCGAATCGGGAAGGGGATTTGTCGGCGCAGATTTACACAAGGAAAAAAGCGTGTTTTGAGCGTTTGCCGGACGATGGGCGGTTTCAAGTGGTTGCGGCCTCACAATGGACCGGCAAGCTGGCTGCAAAGAGTACTTTGCTGGGCCGCTTCCCGGTAACGGTAATTCCCTACGGGCTTGATTCCGCGGTCTATCAGCCATTACCTACGCAGGCCGCGAGGAAGGCGTTGGATATCGACGCCGACGAAAAGGTGGTTTTGTTCGTGGCCGAAGATCTGAGCAGTCGCCGCAAGGGCATGGGGCTGCTGATTGAGTCCTTGCGGGATGCGGCCGATCGAGTTCCTCGGTTGCGCTTTGTTTGCCTGGGGGCGTTGCGCCGTCTACCCGATACGGGCGGATTACCGATGATTCATTTGGGCACGGTAATGGATGATCGGCTGCAGGCGCTGATCTACAGCGCGGCGGATGTGTTTGTAATCCCGTCGATCGAGGAAGCGTTCGGGTTGACCGCTCTGGAGGCGATGGCTTGCGGTACTCCCGTGGTTGGATTTGATGTTGGAGGCATTCCGGATATGGTTCGCCCTGAGAAAACCGGGTTGCTGGCCCCGGTTGGTGATGTCAATTCGCTGGCTTATGCGCTCACGAGTTTGCTGACGGATGATTGCCTGCGTGAGCGGATGGGCAGGATATGCCGGGAAGTGGTGCTGGCGGAGTACACGCTGGAGCGGCAGGCGCTGCGTTATGAAGAATTATATGGTAAGTTCAAGTAGAGAGAGGGAGCGAGAGGCGGGGATGGTGAGGGGATTGTAAGACGTTGGATGTGGAATGTGGAACGTTGAAGGAAAAAGATAGGCAAACGACGGATGGTGAAAAATCTGACCCTTGTTACCTTTGTAACCGCCGTAACGATTGAAACGACTATAACATGCAACCTTTAATATCCATCTGTATGCCGACGCTGAATGCGCGGCGGTTTCTTGAGCCTCGTGTGGATTCTATTATGTCCCAGACACTCACCGATTGGGAACTGATTGTCTGTGACAGCTATTCGGATGATGGTACGTGGGAGTATCTGAAGCAATTCGATGACGACAGGCGTGTAAAGCTTTATCAAGTGCCGAGGGCTGGATTATATGCCGGATGGAACGATTGCCTTCGAAGGGCTGGCGGAGAATACATCTACATGGCCACAGCCGATGATACCATGTGTTCTGATTGCCTCGAAAAGCTTGTTAGCACGTTGGAGCGTGAGAAGAAGGCAAAAGGTAAAATGTATGGCAACATGAATGTTCCACGTCCCGGATGGCATGGGCTGCCGTGGAACATCTCAATGTGCAATTTCGATTACATTGACGAGAACGGCGAAGTGATCCCGCCGCCATTGCCCCCAGCGGGGCAGTTTTATGGCGACGAAAGATTTCAAGCCCATATCAGGCCGGGGCACGTTGAGTTTCTGGTCCATCTCCTGATCGGAACCACGTGGACCACTATGACCGCAGTGCTCTTTCCTCGGGCCTTGCTTGAAAAAACGGGGCTGTTTCGAACTGATTGCGGAGCGTTGGCAGATCGGTTCTGGGCTTATAAATCTGCGCTGTTTGCTGATACGGTTGTAGTGCCGGAGACATTGGCGACCTGGAGGCAGCATTCGCAACAAGGCAGCGCTGAAGGTAAAATGATGGGGGAATTGGGACGATTAAGATATTTGCGCAAACTCTATCGCGGTACAGTACAGACCCTTGAAGAATCTGCGCCGATGTTGCCGGCTAAATGGAAAGAGGATAGAAACTGGCGCATGAAACTGCTCTGGGCGGAACGCCGCCACTATCTTGACAAGTATTGTTTGAGCCGGACATCGCTTCGGTATCAGCCGCTAAGTTTTCTGACCGGCTTCTTATGTGCGGCGGCATTGGAGCCACACTTTCTTTTGCGTCGAACCATCACGGGTTTATCCTGGGGGGGTGACGAAGGCGTGAGCGAAGACGAGTATCTCAGGAAGCTGCTTAAAGAATTTGTGTGGTGTCAGTCGTGAATCAGGAGCCGCAGAGCGGGCAGGGAGTTGCTTCGCGGGACATGCCACTGTGGATGCGATGCGCAAGTATTCTGGCTTCTTTCCCGCGATATATTGAACGACTGCTTTGCCGCCATCCGGCTATGCTGATTGTGCGTCTGGATTCTTTCGGCGACCACCTGCTCTTCAGTGGAGCGCTGCGCCGTATTCGGAAATGTTTCCCGGATCACAAGATTATAATGGTTTCGAGCAGCCGCGCAATGCCGATAGCGAGCCGCTTCCCTGAAATTGATTTGCTCATTGATGTAGGGGATGCGGTGTCGGGTAGCAACGCATTCCTGCATAG
>CAYTRK010000079.1:0-8752 GCA_964440205.1 uncultured Victivallaceae bacterium | reverse complement strand
TTTGGGGCCGAGATTGTGGACACCTTTGCCAAAATATTATCTGTATACTGCAGTGCGTTCCGAGAAGTCATTCCCTGCATTGTGAATCTATGAATACTGGCAGCGTATGCAGCATCCGCCATCATCTTCTTCGCGAAGAAACTACCCCCCGTATAGATAACAGCAATTGTATTTGCCGTTCTGTTGACACATTTGATGGTCGTCGCATGCTTTGCCAAGAATCTTTTCGACCATAGATATGTCTTGAACCCAGTAGACTCATCATCAAATAGGTTAACATCGATGCTCGTCCGACCTCTATTGTAGTCCGCAGCCAACGCTCTGATTAGCTTAATGCGTGCCGAGTAATGTTGTCCCTGTGCATCGAAATCGGATGAGATTTCCTCAATAGCATTCTTCTCTTCGTCAGTGAATCCCGTCGGTCCAACACCCTTGTACTTATGCAAGAACCAATGGGCCCGCTTAGAGCCAAGAACAGAAGACAACGCCTCTTCTTTCTGGCCCACCAGCTTGTCGATGGCGGCTTGGAGTTCAGGGATAGTCATCAACCCGAGGGGGTCGGTATACATGACGGGGTTATTGGCGCAGAAAATGTAGTTCCCTAGCCCGTGAGGTTCTCCAAGGATGCCGTTGGCCAGGTTCATGTCTGGACCGGTGAAGGAGCCCCATTCGGGGATGTAGGTGCGGTTGCGGAAATGGTAGTGGCCTGCGTGGGCATCCCATTCTCGGCCTTGGAATGTGTAACGATTAGGTATGTTTTCGAAAGAGTTATCCCAACGGATGTTTCCGAATGCATCGTAATCGTATTGGTTTACGACATTGCCCGCGGAATTGACTATTTGCTGCACCGTTCCCAAGTGGTCGGTCAGGTAGTAAAAGACTTCCCTGTTGCCCTGGCCGTCTATATCTACAAAGCCTATTCGCTGGTCAAGAGCCGGAAGTATCCAGTACACCCGTTTGCGGTCTATGCTTTGTCCGCCCGGTTCATCCACGTATTCGGCCACAACGTTCCCGCCTTGATAAACACAGCGAATTGTTGTTTCTGCAGCGGTCCCGTTACCAATCACCGTCAAAATACGGCGCCCAAGGTGATCATACTGATAGGTGGCACTGCGAGCAGGGTCAGTGTTGTCAGTGTATTCAACGAGCCTGCCTTTGGCATCGTAGTCGTATCCATAGAGTCTGCCGGCAACATAACGGTCTGTAATTCGTCCTCCTGAATCGCGCGATGCGTCCTCGATACCATATTCAACAGCACCCATGCACGGAGATGTAAGGTGCCGATACCACCCGCGGACGTCCGCGTTATAGCCTTGCTGATGCTGGCCCGTCCCGCGGACAGGACTGTGGTACGAATCAATATAGTATAGTGTCGGTGAAAGGATGGGGTTTTCGTACGTGCTGTTTGTTTCGCTGGGCACGAAATTGTTTGATGGATAATAGCAGTTGTAGTCCGAATCGGGCGACACGTCCCACGAAATGCCTGCGTTAGAGCCGTCGTTAAGGAATATGTTATTTCGGATACGCATGTTCTGGCATTGGGATAAGGTAAGATTTCCCAGCCAGTTGGTGCTGTCAAAGGTGTTTCCTATAACGGCTACATTAGTACAGGATGTGAAGCTCGAATCGGCCAGAACCAGGCAACTTGCAAGAGCCTGACCGAAAGTGCCATCGAATGTGATCGCAGGGGTCGTGTTTGTATGTGTGAGATGGAAACCTTGAAGTCGAATATTTGGGATATCCTGTATGGCGACGGTTCCCTGGAGGTCAATGCGTTCATCGACAACGCCTCTGATTATCAACGGAGCATTCGTAGTCGGATTCAGCTGACCCAACGCAGCGCTGATATTGACATCGTTTGTATAGGGATTTCTTGTGACCTTGATGATGTGCTCGGATGTAAACAAGTTGGTGCCCACAACATCAAATATGTTTGTGATGGTGTCTTCAATTGTTGGATATCCGCCGGGACCCACGACCCTGATATTGGAGCTCTCGTAAGGCGCTCTGAGCTTCTCTCCGAGCAGAGCATTACGAATTCCATCGACTGCACCTGCCTGAGTTGTAACGAAATCGGCGGTCCGAGCGTTAAGAGTATAGCTCTCGCGCACACCGTCCTTTCGATAGTCATACGACGCGGAATTCAAGCCTCGCGATTCAGTCAGTAACCATTGCGCATCGTTATATGTAAAGGATTCGACGGCGCCTAAATGATGATGCAGCGTCCTGGAGAGGACATCGCCTGTATTGACGCCGCGAGTGAGGGTGACTCCTGCATTTGTGCCGCCGTGGACATACTGAGTGACTTCTTTCTGACTATTATACGAGAGCGAGCTGTCCAAAATCTGGCTTCGGCTGATTGACGTCGGGCGTACGTAATCCGGGCAGTTGAAAGTTACCTTTGGCGAAGCGTTTTCGCTGGTGAGTTCGCTTTCGAGAACGGTTGATATGTCGTTGACTGGCTGCTCGACGACAACGTTTTCAGGCAGCGTACGAGTCCAGCCATAGCCGGCTGCGTCTGGAGTAAAGGTAATAGTTTTTGATCCTCCGAGCAGCGGATTATTGTCCTGGATCTGTGTCAACCGTTTTGCTGAGTCCCTCGTGTAAGTATAAGAAGCGCTTCCGCTGACGCCCTCCAAGCGGCCCTCGCCATCATATGTAAGGCTGAAACCGCCCCCTCCGCCGACAGATAGTCCGGCCAACCAGCCTTCATTATTATAACTGTTGGTAGTCACATGGTTCCCGACCTTGTCTGTGAGTATCTGATTGTCAACTGCGTAACTTAGATCTCGATGAAGACCACCTGAAGCGTCAATGGACGTAAGCCTGTTTGCCGGATCGTACGCAAAGGTCGTCTGGTGGTTCTCTACTGTGTGCTTGATTATATTCATGTTGGCGTCCCTGTCGAAAGTTTCGGCCCTGGAACTTCCGGGAGATAGCGCGGTTGTTCTGGCAGTTATACGGCTGCGGGAATTGAACGTCCGTGATATCTCGGCATCGCCGGGTAGGTCTACCAAAGTGGCATTTCCCTCTTCGTCGCGTTGGAAAGTGGTGGTGCGCCCGTTAAGAGTCAGCGAGGTAAGAAGTCCGGAGGGGTCGTAAGACATTGTGGCTGTTCCCACCTGCGGGCTGGTATGTGCCTCGTTGAGCATGAAACCGTTAAAGTCATTATGCTCAGTTGCTCCGCAATCCGCGGACACCTCTTCAGGCATTTGCTGTTCGTTAAGAACAATGTCGCGAGTGCGGTCGATATGGGTGGCACTGCTTTGCCCCTGTCCAAGATGGAGACTGGTGACGTTGAAATTGCCGTCCATAGTCACGTCGGTGGTAATTGCATGATTATTGGCGTCCCTTGTTACGCCGGAAATCTTTCCGTTCGCGCTTCGACCAACAGTTGAATCAAGATTTGAGCGATCCGTCAGGCTCTTCACACCTACAGGATCATATGTTCTTGATGCGACTCCGCCACTGGGGGTAGTTGTGGTTAGGGGGCGAGACCGGTCATCTACTCCGACTGTGGTAGAACGAGGTCCGATGGAAAATTCAGAGGGTGTGCCATAGATGTTCTGTTCTAATCCAAGCGCTCCACCGACAGGAGGAGTGAAAAGCTTTGGTCTTCCGTACGGATCCCAGTCGGTGTCCCAACTGTTGCCCCGTGGGTCCAGGATGCTTATACGATTGCCCTTTTGGTCACGCGTTTCCTGAATAGTGGTCCCGTCAGGTAAGTCGATTCTATCCCGGTATTCACGCTGATCATATTGGTAAACAATGGAATGCCCCCTGGGGGTAGTTATATTTGTCAGGTTGTTCAGAACGTCGTATGCGTAAGTCCAGTCCTCGCCTCTCGCGTCGTTCATGGCAACTGGGCGGAAATAGTCGTCAGGCGTATAGGTTGTGGTCGCGGTGGGAGTTGAAGCTGACCCACCGGGGTCATCCTGCACTTCCAGTAGCAAAAATGGATTTCTTTCGTACGTTACGGAGCCGAGATTCCCTGGGCGCTGTATACTTTTCAGTGAGTTGTCAGGATAGTACTCGTAGCTATAAGTGTTGTTTTCGCCGTCGGTCCCGGAGACAACGTTGCCTATGGGATCAAATTCCTTACTCCATCTTGTGGTGTTCCCCCAGGTTTCGGATATCTGACGGTTTGCGTAGTCATATTGTGCCGCAAAACTGTAGGTCGTAGAACCATCGAAAACCTCCCAGGAGTTGACATTTCCTTCGTTGTCAACGTCAGTGTAATGATAGGTATAGTTAACTCCCGAACCAGTCTCGGTGTGGCCGGTTGGTTTGCCTGTATCAGGATCAAAGTCATAGTCGACAGTCAGACCCGAATTACCAGCCGCTGCCGGAGGCCATGTATGAACAACAAGTTGATCCAGCGCAGTGTAGGTAAAGGTTTCGCTCTCAGTTGTCGGGTAGGTAACCTTTGTGACACGGTCCAGGTCGTCATACTCGTAGGAAGTTGTGTTGTCTTCCGGATCGGTGGAGTCCTTAAGCATTCCAAAGGGGTAGTAGGTATCGTCTTTGAGAGAGACGCCACTGCGCTCAAGTGTCTCGACCAATCCCAAATCGTTATTACCATAGCCATAAGTCGCGGTAATTCCTTTTGGATCCGTTACGCTTGCCAGGGAACCATCACCGTTCCAACTGTAGCTCCAAGTCCGCGTTGGCGGCACTGCACCAGAGCCCCCGTGTTCGGTCTTGTTGGTCTGGTTGCCTGTGTTTGAATCCACAGCATATGTGTATCTACGCGAGACTGCTCCAGACCATTCTTTCTCAATCAACGTGCCCCATTGAGCATCATAGTCGTGAGTTATGGTTCCGTCGTAGCTGCCTACTGACGGCAAGGTGATCGTTTCAAGATTGCCGTCATCGTAGTAGGTATATGTTTCTATACCATTGGCTGTCGTACGTGCAGTGCGAGATCCTTCAGCGTTAAAGTCATATTGGTTTGTTGCTCCACCTCCTGTGCCCGTAATTTCAATCGTATCAAGCTTATTGTCGCTTCCATATTCATGTTCCTCAGTCCGCGTCCCGTAACTTACAGTTCCGCCATTGATAGTGGCCTGTAGCCAGTCGCCGTTCATATCGATGCTAGTGGCTTTGACTTCGCTCTCAATAGTGTCAAATTCTTCAGAGCTTACACCATAATTCCAAGTGTAATCACCTACGACCAGGTTTGTCATGCTTCCAACCATGATGCGCGAAGCGCGGTTGGTTCTAAGACCGTCGGATCGTCCATAGGTACGAGTATATTCCGGGTCCGATATCGTTTCGATGACTTCATCTGCTTTGTATAGTTCGCCGTATACATCTTCTTCGTCATAATAGGTAAATGATATCATGCGCTCAACGTTGCCGGCAGTAACCTTTGCCCACTCGAGGATCTCATTCTCGTCACCCGTGTATTGTGTTGTGAGTTGTAAACCCGATGAGTCGGATGCCCCCGTGACCTTTTTGATAAGCAGTGAGGCCTCGGGATAGGCTGTATACGCAAGAGTTACCGCATTGTCATGCCTGTCACGGATCTCTTCAAGGTGACCAAACCTGTCAAACTGCATGCTTCTTTTGACTTGATTAGTCAGGTAGTAGTTTTCGACAAAGCCATCGGTAATCTGGCCTTCTGTTACTTCATATCTGTCGCCAAATATCCAGATGTAATTGTCGGTGTCCATGGGACCAAGGCAATGCTCACCTTCGCCCAGATAGTAAAGCTTTCTTTGTCCACCAACAAAAACCGGCATCAGCCTCACTTCATAGTTATGTGTCCACCCGAATTGCAGCGGCGTGTGTCGCCAACTGTTGCCGTTGTAGTAACAGCTAAACTCAACAACGGGCCTCCCGTCGCTTACAGGCGCAATGGAAGGTTCATCTAGCGATATCGCGTTGTACTTCGTGTTAATTTGATTCCGCGCATAGCCGAAATAGGGAGCTGGTCCCATAATTGCCTGATTCTGAGCCTCTTGCTGAATTGGACATGTCCGGGTCTCGTGCCAGGCACTGGTCCAATTTGCAAAACCCATGGACCCGCCATACTCGGCAACCAGTCTTGCTTCATACACCACCTCATCATTTATTGTGGAAGGTCTGTCTGCCCAAATATTGTATCCGGCTGAATTGGTATCTATGACCCCGTCGCCATCGCTGTCTCGACGTCCATCCCAGACTATTCGCTTCGCAGTTTGCGGCCCTGAATAGTCATATAAATCCGACACATCGTATTGTTTGTCCAGCTCATAACAAACCCTGTCATCTAGCGTTTCCCCGCTGTAGTCCTTTGAGAAGAAGACTCCGGTAGCGCCATTGTTAGGGCCTTTTACTTCCAAGCGGATTGTTGCCGCCGGGTCAGCGACGTAGTCAATTTTGCAGACGTGATAGGGTGGCGACTCTGACTGACGTGGCGTGAAGAAATCTGTTATTGCAAGAAAACTGGGTCTTGTTATGGATGTAAACCGGACTGCATCAGCGGCTATGAACCCAGGGCCTGGGGCATTTGTGCCGTCCGGGTCTACCCTGAAAAGAACTCGAATATCTCCAGCTTCGTCGCTGGAGCGAACGGCTTCAATATATTGAGTGACTATTCTTCCCTGACCAATTGACTCGCCAAAGCCAAACTCTTCCGGAGTATATGTGTCAGGACTCAGGAAATCGCCACCGTCGAGGACGTTAGTAGGATTGCGACTTTCGAAACCCTGCTTTGTCCATAGTCGCACTTTTCCGTAGTCATCCGGAAGCTCTAGCGAAGGATTGTTTGTTTCGGAAGTTGACGGCGGCACGGAGTCAGGATACTCAATTTTGATCAACGCTTGACTGAGGTCAATGGGGTCAGGTATTTCAAACACAACAGGAATAAACATCTCGTTTGTGTTTTCAATGTCATCCTGATAAACCTCAATATACGCATTGTATCCATCAAACATGTCAACAATTCCGTCATGGTCGTCGTCATTATCGTTCACATAAAGAATTTTCCCTGGAAAATCGCTTGAGCCGGAGATGTCTTCGTAATGGTCTTCGACCAGATTCCTGACCGGACCATTTGTTTCACCAGCGTTGTGAGTATCAACATCAACATCGGATGTAATAAGTGTACATTTGACATTATCTTCACGCGTAAAGGAAACGCCATTAACAGTATCGCTAACCTTGACTGTTAGAGTCTTATCTTCCATCCATGAACTTACGCCGGTAGCTTCGAGATAAAGCGCGCATATGCCCGGCACATCCATTCCGAGATCTGAAGCAGAGAAAGAGGCAGCAGGCACAAAATCCCCGCCAGAAGACCCTCCTACAGAAGCTGGGTTCCGACCTTCAGTCATCGTCTTTTTCCACAGTCGCATTTCATGACCAGGTTCATACACGTTGAGACCGTCAACCTGAGTTTTGCTCTGACTATTCGGGTCATCGTCATAGTACTCAAATTCTATGGTCGGGTCTGTCAAGGGACCACCGATTTCAAGCATTACCGTGACGAATACATCTTCGTCAAGGGGCCCTCCTCCTGTGAGAAGATCATCAGCGGTCATGCCAGTGAATGCATCAAAACCATCTGCGTATCCGGGGATACCGTTTGTGTCTGTGTCATAGAAATCATTAAACACGACAAATTTCAGGCCGGTTTCTTCCGGGGAACCACTGCCGACTTCAATAGAATCTTCGTAGGGAGACCGCTCCAATCCACCGTAATCGTGGCTACTGTCGCTGTCCATATCGAGATCGACGTCTATAATTGTAAAATTAGTCACGATCTCAGCGGTACAATCTCCGTCATAATCATCCGCATCAATATCTACCCGAGCTTTGACCCAGGCGTCATTAACGCTTTCCGATGGGTCCGTCAATTCGGGGGAATTGGTGGTCGCGGTGCCACCATCTGCGTCAACATCTTCCGTGCTTCCCGAAAGCCCTACGTTTTCACTACTTGACCAGGTAACAACACCATATTCTGACGCTTCTCCATATGTGGTTGTGATTTTAACCTTAAAAATGGGTTTTTCGCCGGTGAAAGCAATCCCATCGGGGGCTTCAACCCATTCTATATCCAATATATAGGCATCCCCTTCCGGCGTGTTGCATGCGGCGTAGGTGAGGGTCGAGTGCAGGGTTGTCACGGTGGCGATGGCCAAGGCAACGGTGGAGAGGGCTATGGCAAACAGGAAGGAAGAGCTTTTCCCTTTTCTCAACAAACTCATTTTATAACCTTTCGTTCAAACTTCGGCTTATTCATAATTAACAAATCCCGTCCTATTCATCCGGCATCAGGATGCCGGAGTTGTTGCTCTTGCCTCAGCCTGGCAAATTCTATAACAATTCCAGCCTTTGTCCATAATCAAGACAAAAAGTCTCATTATGGCCATTTTCGACGGAACAAATCGATTTCGGGCTTCTTTTTTGCGTGTAAAGATATCAGGGCACAGTATACCCGTACAATTCATCTTTCTTCGTATGGACCGATTTCCTGTCCTCGCATCATAAAATCAATGAGGTTTTCCCATGAGGGAAAGCGCATGTAGGTTGTGAGCGCACGTGTATGTTGAAAGAAAAGTTTTACGCGTAGGTAACGTGGCGCGGATAAGTCGATAGGCGTTATCAGAGAAAGTGAGAAAACTGTGGAAGAGGAAGGCCAGGGTTTCGTTTTGCCCGATGAGATACGCAAGGATGTTGGTTGTGGGGCAGGGGAGCGTCGTGCCTCTGTCAGGCAATTGCCGGGTCTTTTTGCTGAGGTGAATCATTTTGCTGTATCCGGTTACAA
>CAYTRK010000078.1:0-8828 GCA_964440205.1 uncultured Victivallaceae bacterium | reverse complement strand
GCGATTTTATGCTCACAACGCTTCCGCTTCGCTGTTCCGATGGCAGTATCAGATCTACTCTAAGGTTCATGATTCTTCCAATGTTGCCAGGGCTGCCCCTATAGCAGCGGTAAGTTTCCATTCGTTTCCTGCGACCGATTCCGGGATGGCGTCGCTTGCGGTATTAATATAGTCCAGCGGGTTCCAGGCTTGTACGTCAACTCTGAGTGACGATTGCATTTCTTCCATTGAATCGCTTGAAAGGGCCAGGCCGCCGGTGACGAAGATTTTAGTGACGTGGCAATCTTCGCGTCGTTCAACGAAATCTCTGCAGACGATCAGTTGTTTGAGTAGTGGATCCAGTACGTCGGTTACTGACTGCGAGATGTCGAAGGCTCCGTCGGCTATGATGCCCTGCGCTGTTTCTCTGTCGACCCCCAGGGTTTTCTGGACATTGTCCAGCACTGAATTGGTTCCCAGGCTGAAACGTCGCACCAGGGACAGCACATTTTTGTTGAACAGGCCGAATGAAGTTGTGTGGGCTCCAAAGTCGACGACTCCCACCGCTTCGTTTTCCTGTTCTGCGCCCGGCCCGTGGAGAAAAGCTGTCATTGTTGCAAGGCCGGAAATTTCGATAGAGAAGGGGGCGGGAAGCCCCGAGGGCAGCAGATCATTAATTATGGCTGCGTCCGTCTCGGGTATTGCCACTGCAAGCACCTTGGCCTCGTTCTTGCCGTGACCTTGGGAAATCAGCTTATAACCTATGCGGTGGTTTTCTGGATTCTCAAGGCCCAGACTCTGGATAAGCTTATCGATAGACTCATCGGTAAACTGTCCGGGGAAGTTAAGAAGCTTGACTACGGCATTTTCACCGCTGAGCGCTAATGATGCGTAACGGCCGGTGACTTTTCGCGAGAGGTTAAGGGCCCCGGCAGCGGGCGCTTCGGCTTCGGAGTCAGGTTCGGCTTCCTGCTGGACCTCTGCCGGAGGGAGAATCTCGGCGCCTGCAAGTTGCATTTTTCCGTCGAGCGCTTTTATGCGTACTGCTTTTACTGCGGTTGTTCCGACGTCGATGCCTACCACGTCTGTCGGGCCGCGTTTCAGTTTCTTAATTATTTCGCTGAAATCCATGGGCCATCCATTCTTACGCCAAACCCATTAGCGTACGAGGATGTTATTAGCAAGTTGCGTACTAGGCAACAAGAAAATACTGAAAATCGGGGGAGATTGTGCCAGGGGTATTAGCCTGATCTATTCATAAAAAAAATTAGCAAGGAGATTGACGGCCGGCAGATTTCGCAGCAGTGAGAAATTGAGCCTACGGTTTACCAGCGTTCGATGACGCTGTAGATATTGTCGTCATCGTATACATTCTTTCCTGAACCGTTGGGCCCGAAAGATCCGACTACTGCAAGTTTGGGGTTGCTGCCCATGCCGTTGGGATAGTAGTCGGGGTCGAAGAAATATGGATTGCCCCAGGGATCGGTTTTCACTTCCCTTGCGTAGGGACCGTTCCATTTATCAGAATCGTAGGTGCCGTCGTTTCCCAGGATGCCGGCCTTGTCGGTCGACATATCCCAACATTCGGCGCTTACTTCGAGTCGATCGGCGCCGCCCGGCCATTTTCCTGTGTCCCATGCCAGTTGTCGCACAGCGGCCACGAGCATTTCTACGTCGGATTCGGCTTCATCTATTTTGGATTCCTGCCGGATTTTACTTAGCATGGGCACTGCAATAGCCAGGAGGATGCCTATGATCAGGACAGCAATCATGATTTCTACGATTGTAAACCCGCGTATTTTCATTTTGAATCTCCGTATCTCTATGTTGGTTCTGGTAAGAAATCCGGACTCTTATCTGTCTAACTGACCATTTGGCAGGTGGTTAGAGCATGATGCCCGATACTCCCCTGTTTTCCTGTCCATTTTGGTCGACGACTACGGCGACGACTAGGGCAGACGATTGAAAGCGCCTCTCTCATGTCCGCCGTAGCTTTAGCGAAGGTGGATCGTAATTCGTAGTCGTCGCCGTAGTCGTCGACCGATCTTTCCAGCTTTCATTCGTTTTCATAAAACTTTTGACAGTACTTCTATGTTCGTTCTTAAGGGCTGAGAGAAAAGATATTTTACATTATTCATACAGTCGCGCAGATTTCTACATGTGGCACGCTGTTTTCTTGCTAACAGTAAACAAATAAATTATAATCTCTTTGTTATTATAAGGAAAGCACAGTTTATGCCAGAGCGCGGTTTTTCTACATTGCGGACTTGCGGGTTTCTGTTTTGGGGGCGTAGGACGGCGCTTTGCGGCAAACTCGGCGTGTGAATAGATCCGGTTAGGCGGCAGAACATTCATATTTGCAAATGTCGGGAGGGAAGTTTCGCATAAAAGAGAAATTAACAGGTTGTTACTGATGACAGAGAAGTAAAATATGAATGGTACACATAATGCTTTTATTTCTGTATAGTAGTATGTTTTGGGAGAGAATAAGCTGATGAGGCAGAGAATAAGAAGATCATGCAGTGGTATGACCCTTGTGGAAACGGCTGTTGCGATGGCAATTTTCGCGATGTGCATAGGGGGGATGTGCGCGTTGATTGTAACCAGCAAGCAATTGGGGGACATGGCTCGTTGGCATTATACGGCCGTTAACCTGGCCAAGAGCCGGTTGGAACGGGCCAGGGCGTTGCCGTTCAGTTCCCTGGAAATGTTGCAGGAGAATCAGGTCAGGGTGGATCACAGCGGTTTTTCTGACAATGACGGCGATTACAGGCGGACTACGTATGTGAACGATATAAAATCGGGACTGCTCAAAGAGATTGTTGTTGTGGTCGAAATCAGGGACAGGAAGACACTGGATTTTGAGGGGGAGTCGGAACAGATCAGGTCGTATTTTGCTGATTACGTTGAGCCGGAGAATTAGGCTATGATTAAAGTTGCACAAAGACGGGGATTTACGTTGGTGGAAGTAGTTGTGGCTTCGGTTATTCTTACTGTGGGAGTAACTCTGGCCATGGCTGGTTTTGTGTATCTGATTCGCGGAGCCAGGCAGAACAATGTTCAGGATGAGCTGGATATCAATGTTCAGACTGCGATGGAAAAGATCAAGTATCATATGCGGCTCTCATCTCTGGACGAGATGTTCTTTTATCCGGAAAACGCCGATGAATACGAAGCGGTCAGCTTTCCCCTTTGCAGAGACGATAACGGAGATGGAATAATAGAGACAGACGGCGAAGGTAATGTTATCTGGGACGATACGGTGGTTTATCATATATATCATGGTTCCCCAAATCAGTTGAGAGTCACGACTTTCAGCCCTCGACTGACGAACCTGTCGGATTCGGCGCGGCAGGAGCAGCTAAACAGCGTGGTCAGCAACGGAAATGGCTCTGCGACGTATAATTCGACTAACGCAACGACGGAAGTTGTATTCGCCAATCTTTTTGAATGGTCGTTGAATCCGCAGAGCGCAAGGTTTGACGGGTACAATACGGTTACTGCGCGGGAGCAGAATGTATCTCTTGGTTCGGCTGTCCTTTCCAATGGTCTGCACACGTTCAAGTTTACGACTCTCGAGAAGAATGCCAGCAGCAGCGGTTATAAAATCGGAGTGGATGCGTTGTATGTGTCCCCGTCATACGGTCGGCGCGAGGGCGAGGCTCAGAGTCCAATTGCTCAATCCGGCGTCAGTGTGGTGACCCAATACATGGCAAATGGGTCATGGTCTGGCAACCACCAGCTCCTTTTCCCTGCAACGACGAATGACCAGTATTTCACGCTTGAGCTTGCCAATGACAGGTGGGAGGAGACTAATTTCCGGAGGACCGGGTATTCGTCGGACGGAACAGAAGTTTTTTTTGATGATACGCTCAATCCGAAGGATCATGTTGTTCAGCTTGAAGGAAACGATTTCAATTGGTATGCGTCAAGCCAGACCGGTGATTCTTCGGGAGAATCGGCAACCAATGATTTATTTCAGGGCATGGCTGTAAGGGTTTTGGTGAAAGGCTCGGATCTTCAGCTTGGCGGTCTTCAGTATGACGGGGGCAAAGTATACGTTGCGTTCAGATCGGGTTCTGGGGGCGATGACAAGCTGGGAGTGGAATATGCTTATATTTCCGAAGCTGCCGGTTCATCTGCGGCGACTCAGGACATAGCCGGCGCTACACAGAGGCAGATTACTTTTTTCAGCGGAATTTCCGGGCTGAGCAGTTACCTTGTTCCCGGGAACAGCATAAAATGGTCGGAGCCTCTGGATTTTGACATTGATCAGGAGAAGACATATACGATTTCTTACCTGGTGAGTTCCGCTGAGAACGAAGGAACCCCGTGGCGATGGAACGAAGTCAACAATCCTGGAGCTATATCCTGTTATGTCATAACAAACTCCGCCGCAACGCAGGCTGACCTGCTTGATCCAACATGGAGCGACAGGGGTGATGTGGTTACTCTTGATGAAGTGTTGGGCGTTCCTTATGTATATACAAGATACCCGACAAACGCGACCTATACATCTGGTATTTTTGATACGAGGATAGACGCGCCAGGGTACAGCCAAATGAATTGGAATTCGGTTGAGCCCGCAGGAACCACTTTGAAAATGAAGGTCAGGTCGGCTACAAACAGGACAATGTCGGACGCTTCGGCGTGGTCAAATATAACGGCTATGGCTTCGGGTGGGGCGATCAATCCCGGCGACAATCGTTTTGTGCAGTTTCAGGCCATAATGACACCGAATGGTTTTGGGACGCAGACTCCGCAATTGAAAGACGTAACTATTGAATGGGCCGGGGAAAATCGTGTAGTTGATATTGGCGGTATTTTTACTACAGGGCCGGATTATGGCAGATTTGAGCTTCTGGTTGACGGCCAGGAGTTGAAGCAGGGCGTTGAGATTGATCTTGAGATTTACAAAGCGACAGTCGGCTACCAAGGGGGTAAGACCAATACTTCGGCATTGACAGCGGAAATAAGGCCGAGGAATACGGGGAAGTAGGCACGAACCAGAAGTGGAAAGTGGAACGTAGAACGTGGGAAAGTTGACAGAGGATTTCGGCAGGGTTCAAGAAAAGCTGCTGTGCTTGGATGTTTGGCGTGAAAAATGCTTTAGTAAATACGTGGTGAAGGGTGTCAGGGTTGCCGAAAAAGGAGGTAACCGATGAAAGCGATGAATGAAAGAAATATGAAGTCGGGCGCGGCTCTTTTTACCGTGCTTTTTGTGATACTGATTGTGAGCGCAATTGTCGGGACTGCGGTTTCGACCGGGCTTAACAAGACATTTATGGCCAGGAAACTTGCGGATCGGGCGAAAGCTACTGCCATAGCGGAAGCTGGCGCTGAATGGGCTTACAGTGTGTTGAGGACGAATTTCGCGGCCAGATCGAATTCTGCGGTTTTTGCCTCGGCTTCCTATGGGGGAGGCAGTTATCATCTGGATGTCCAGCCTATTGACGACGACATGGCTTTGATATTCAGCACAGGGGTTTGCGGGCTTGCCAGCGCGGAAGTGATTCTGGATGTGAAGAATTACGGTGGTGGCGGAAGCGATCCTTGGGATGACCCCAATGATCTGGACGCGTTTGACTATGCAATTGTTTGCGGAGGCACGTTCAAATTCGGCGGCTGCGGTGACATTTCCAGTACTAATGGCAGGGCCAAGATACATTCCAATTCGAAGCTGACTATCAGTGGGGACGCAAGCGCGAATGTTGATCTTTCGTCCAGTACCGAGATCAAGGTTGGCAACAATGATATTGATGGCAGTTTGGCTGCGCCTGTCGTCGACTTACACAACAAAGCTACCGTAGCTGATGGCTCCTCTGAAGAAGCAGTTTCCGCCGTTGATATACCGCAGATTGATCTTACACCATGGGCTACTCATGCGCAGGATAACGGGACGTATTTTGATGAGGCTAACTGGAGTCCGCCGAGCGATCCCTATACGCCACCGGGAGGTGTTATATATGTGACAGGAAGCGCTCAAATCAACGGCACTGTAAATGGAACGGTAATAGCCAACGGAGAAGTGAAGCTGGCAGGTGATGCCGACATTAATGCAGAGGGAACATTTGCAATTGTCAGCCGAGACAACCGGGTATGGAACCAGTCGAGCGGGACGATCAAGGGAACGATTTACTGCAAGACGGGCGACTATAAGCAGACTTCCAATGGGACTCATGAAGGGCAGCTTATTGTGAATGGTGATATAGAAAAAGGCGGATGTTCCGATGTTGTGGTGTTTGAAGGCGCCGTCATAAGTCCTCCCGGCGATGACAGCGGCGGAGGAACTGCCGGGGAAGATGTTATAGGCGTTTCCGCCTGGCAGAAGTGATGGTTAACAGGAGTTCTTTACAGGGATGTTTTTTCCTGCTAGTTTTCTGCTTGCGTTTTCTTGAATCGAGTGGGCGGGTTATAAATAAAGTTATCGATATTATCTGGTGACCGATAGATTCTGTGGTAAGAATCTGTTAAACCAGCGGTAAAAGCGAGACGGGTTTTTTAATGTCTGATAAAGACTTATCTCAAACAATGCGGATTGATCTTATCCCTGATGTGCCGGTTGAGCCGGTGAAGGGGAAGAAACGGGTTTTAGTCTCGGGGTCGGGGAAGAAAGAAAAGCGTTCGGAGAGCGCAGAACCCAGGGAGACCCGTTATAATGAACTGCTGCAGAGCATTTATGACGGAGCGATAATCACGGACTCTTCGGGCGGGATAGTCGACGCAAATATGCGAGCCGAAGAGTTTTTCTTGTATAAGAAGGCTGAGCTGAGCGGACTGGGCATTTCGGACATTATTTCGGGCGCGGATCAATCACTGGTTCATACCCTTATCGAAAACCTGGAAAATGAACGATTTACGCTGATCCAGGCATACTGTATTCGCAAAGACGGCACGTTCTTTCCCGCGGAAATTGCGGTAAACAAGCTTCAATTCAAAGAGCTTCAGTTATGTTTCTTCGTAAGGGATATAACGCTTCGTCGGCAGGCCGAGGAGATGCTTCGTACGGAGCACAATGCGATCCAGAATGCGGGCAACGGCATTGCAGTAGCGGATCTGAAAGCCAAGCTTGAATATGTTAATCCCGCGGTTTCCGAAATGTGGGGTTTCGGCGACCCGAGCGAATTGAATGGCATGTTGGTGGCGAAACTTTTCGAGGATAAGGCTGTGGCCGAAGAGATGATCCGCACGGTAACCGGTGAAGAAAAGACCTGGATGGGGGAAACTCAGGCCAGGAAAAATGGATCGGATGATGTGTTTGATATCCAGATATCGGCTACTCTCAACAGAAATTCAGACGGTGAGCCGGTGGGGATGGTGTTTTCCTTTATAGACATCAGCGACAGGAAGCGGGCTGAAGGAGCTGTCAGGCAGGCGGAGCGTCAGCGCGTGATGCTGGAAAGTCTGGGGGCGGCCTGCCATCATCTTGGTCAGCCTGCAACAGTTCTTCTGGCTAATCTCGGCATAATGGAGTCAATGCTCAAGGAAGACGATCAGGCCCTGAAAGAACTCCTGAGTTCCTGCGTTGAATCGGCCGAAGCCCTGAGCGAGATTCTGCACAAGCTTAACCGGGTGAATGAGTACCGGACCACGCAGTACCTGGAAGACGAGGGCGGCGAGGAATCCCAGGAAAGCCGGATTCTGGAAATATAGCCTGATCTATTCACGCGCCGCAGGCCCCGCCTTTTTCGATATCTTCTTCCCATTTGCTTGTGTAGCCGAAGAATTGCAGCAGATCCTCGTGATCGCTCAATGCATGGCCAATAGCTTCTTTTTCTTCAGGGGATAGTTGACTGATCTGTCGGTTGTTCTGGTCTGCTATTTTCCGGGGGGCGTAGTCTTTGATGCTAAGCTCCAGGTCGGTAGATGCGCCATTCAGTAAGGGGATTCGGCTTATGGCTTGTTCGATTACAAGACCGGTATTTCTGCAGAATTCCTCGTAGGTGAAATGCGCGGGATTTTTGAGATTAATCAGTTCGCGGGCATATTCGGATCGAAACACCCATCGTTCGGCCAGATGTGTGAGCAGATCCATGCGTCTGGCCTCGGACTTTATATTTCGTTTATATTGTCGGTAAAGGATGCTGGCGCAATTTGCGTACGGATTGCGATTGAATACAATCACTTCGTGGCGCGGAAAATGTTTGAGCAACTGCGAGGAGCGCACGAGGTTTGAAGGACTTTTTTCGACAACCAGTTCCACTTTTCCAACCAGTTCTTCGACCATCCGGACTCTGCTCATCCAGACTGCTTTAACGGAAGACCAGTCGACGTATTTGTCAGGCTGCCAACGGTCTTTCCTGCGGAGCCCCGGGACCAGCCACTGTCCTTCTCCGTTTGGCAGCAGCATCATACTTGATGGCGCTGAATTCAGGACTTTGGCAAGCGCAGTTGATCCGGAGTAGGGAGGAGTGAAGATAAAAAGAAAGGTTGGTTCATGCTGAACAGGCGAATGTTTTGGATGCGGCCATTTTTCCTGAAAGTAGAATTCTATTCCTCTCAGCAGGAAAGACGCTGTTTTGGTGATGACGTTTCTGATCAAAGGTAATTCCTTTTTTTGGGTCTTCCGCAAAATCTGTGGGTACTGAAAGCGTGTAGCTACTCAATAAGAGGCACATGTTAGAGAAAAAACGCAGGAATGGCACGAAATATATCGAAGGATTTCTCGTATCGAGATAATTTGACCGGCGAAGAAGGTGTAGGCGGGCTTGTCCTGCGTAGCCTTCGGCGAAGTGGGGTCGGGTAAGGGTATCTGGGTAAGGGTGGCGGTTAAGCGGGTCGGGTAAGGGTATCAGAGTAAGGGTGGCGGTTAAGCGGGTCGGGTAAGTGTGCTTTGAAGTGTGAGATAT
>CAYTRK010000077.1:3584-8925 GCA_964440205.1 uncultured Victivallaceae bacterium | reverse complement strand
GGCCCGGAGATCCTGTTTTTCCAGAAAACCGGCCCTTATGGCAAAATCTCAAAGGCTGAAAATATTTGACCGGTATTTAGGATTGTGTTATAATACAATCTTGGAAAGTCGGGGACTTGAAAATGCGTCAGAGTAGAGACGACCTTGGAACCGGCAGTAGAAGCGCTGGTTTCCTAAAATCGGTAGAACGGACCCTTGACGCGCTTGAGCTGCTCAGCAGACATGGGCGCCTTGGAATCTCGGATTTAGCCAGACTTCAGGGCGTCGGGACAAGTACAGCCCACCGGATAGCAACTACACTCGCCAACAACGGGTTTGCAGTCAAGGATAACGAATCCGGCAAATATGCTTTGGGACACAAAGTTTTCGAACTGAGCCGGACTGCGCTTTGCAGAACAAAGCCTTTGAATTATATCAAGCCTCGCCTCGAAAAACTGGTTAATGATATAAAAGAAAGCGCTGTATGTTCGTTGATCTCGCGGAATGTAAGGCATACTCTTGTCGTAGCCGAATTCCTTTTTGACAATCATGTGCAGGTGAGGTCGCGTCTTTTTGAAACCTGCCCGATTCATGCGTGCGCCTGCGGCAAAGCTTACCTTGCTTCTTTGGACGATGCGACGGTTGAAGATATTTTTTCCGATTACGAATTTACCCCGCTTACAGAGAAGACCGTTACTTCTATTGAAGCTTTGAAGAAGCAACTGGATAAATTCAGGGAGCAAGGCTATGTTGTTGTCGAAGAAGAGCGGGCGCCGCAGGTATCTGCCATAGCCGCAAAGATCAATGGATGCAGTAATTTCCCGGCTGCGCTGTCTGTTGTTGCCCCCATGAACCGTTTGGGCGAAAGCAGACTTTCTGTTGTGGCTTCATCAGTGATGGCAACTGCTTCTGCAATTGGCAGAGACCTGGCTGCGGTAGAGATTGCGTAGCAGCGCTTCTGGATTATTCCATTACAAGTGTGCCGAAACACTCCGGAACATGGTAAGTGAAACCCTCTGTTGTTATAGGCGACCAGCACAGCCAGTGCGGGTGTGAAGATTTGTCTGCGCACTTGTAAAGATTCGCCTTCCATATTTGGCCTGTCAGCGGGGTTGTGATCTCGAAATACGGCATAAGAGCTGAACATGGAATCTTGTGCTGGAGAGTCCATGTAATGGCATGGGGTATTTCTTTTTCAACAGAGCCCGATATGGAAGTTGATGTTTTAATTGATTTAAGGCTCTGTATTCCCAGTGGAATTTTCCCTTCGCCCGGGCGGGACTGGAATCTAACGAGTCTTGTAGCTATACAGTTTGCTTCAAGATTGAAGTAGCCGCGGGAGGAGTCTTCGCCGGGTGTGAAGAAAAACTCGACACAACTGTCCTGGCAGACGGCGTTTTGGTCGGCTTTTTCGGTTGCCAGGACATACTGGTCTTTAACTCGGAATATGAGGTACAATGAGTTGTTGTCATGCGCGATTTTTGCTTCTGTTTCCGGGAAATGCACGGGAGTCGGGCCCAGAGTGTGAGTGAGCTTCAAAGGGTCGATTTGTGCCCAGGGGCGCTTTTGCCAGTCAGCATCATCAGGAGGCGGCTCATTAATTCTGGTGACGGTGTACTCCATATTACCTTAAAGGGAAACTAGAAGATCCTGCTTGTAGAGTTCCTTGATCATATTGACATCGAGCGTATGACCGGATTTGTAGGATATTACAGTGCCGGCCAGTCTGCCTTTATCGATCAGAGCTATGGCGGCGAGCAGATCGAGAGCGGCTCTGTGCCAGGCGGCTTCAAGCGACTTGGTCCCATGGTAGAGCCTGGGGGAATTGAGGTATCGCGTCGGGCCAGCAATAAGTATATTTTTTGTTGTATATCCGAGATTCCGTATATCGGCGAATATCTTGCCTATCGTCTTGCAGTAAATCATAGTCAAAAGAGGGCAATTCGTTCGAGCGAAGGAGCCGTACTTGAAGCTTTCGGGGCATGCGGGGAATTTTATCCTTTGTTTCCCAATAGCGGATCTGAAATCTATGGCGCAATCAATATTCAGAGAAGAAGAACCATTCTCTGCCGGCAGGAAAGTTAGAAAACTGCCCTTCGGGCCGACGATCGAAACCGGCCTGGTCACTGTGAAATAACGAGGTTCAGCGTCGATTTCCCGGATTCCGGCGGTCTCGACAGTCTCAACAAGGTCCAAACTGCTCCTGTCGAACAACGGCGGATCGCCTGAATCCATTCGGACGAGAACATTGTCAAGCCGCAGGCCTACTTTCAGCGCTACTATATGTTCTACCATTCGCATGTAATTATGCGGGGAGCCGCTGGACAGGACAATGTTCCGGGCAGTTGTCCATACGTTGTTAATAGATACGGGAATCGGCATCGATTCGGGAAGGTCAGTACGGTCAAAGCGCCAACCTGGCTTGGTTGACGGAAGAAATGTGAGTGTGCGCCTTGCTTTCCCGAAGAAAGTACCCGGTCCGGCTATGCTGCCCTTTGTTGCGATAGAGGTCTGTTTTCCCGGTTCGGACTCGCATGAACAGGAATATTCCTGGTCAACGGTTTGAACCGACCATTTCTGGTAGGATCGGGCGATGACCTGCTCGTTGCCAAACAACACTTTGCCCCATGGATTAACGCTCATGTCCCTCCTCTTTCATGAATGTTTGGACTTTCTGCCGCCACGCGAAGATTGTGAACTCTCCGCTATCCGGCAGTCCGAATTCCTATGTCATATCTTTCAGCATACCACTTTAATAGGCTCGGATAGGGCAAGAAAGCAAAAAGATGCCCGCGAAGGGTCGGAGGTCAAAAAATGCAATTGCCATAGGCTCCTGAGCCTGATTTAATAATCTCAAGGAGGCTTGAAAGTTGTCCCGTATCCACAATATCCTGCATCAACCATCACGCGAAAGCAGCACTTGGTTTGTCAGACTTTCGGGCGGCAGAGTCTACGGTCCTGAAAAACTCTCTGTGCTTTGCCAGTGGGCCGCAGATGGGCGCATTGTGCCGGGCAACGAAATATCCCAGGACCGCACCAACTGGACGCCTGCAGAAGATTTCCCACAGCTCAAAATGGAGTGGTTTGCGCAGCTTGATAACGGCGAGAAATATGGCCCCTTCAACGTTCTTGCTGTTCCTCGCCTTTACAAGAATGGGGTTCTTTCCGCGGACGGCGAGCTTGTAAACAGGGTCTCAGGAAAAAAGCTCCACGTAAGAGAGCTTCTGAAACCCGGGGAGAAAGCTTCGCAGGAAAAGCCCACTGGTGAACTGAAAAAGCTTCAAGAAGCGCTTGATTATCAGAAGAAGCTGCGAGCGACTCTTGAGGCTGACGGCGCCGACCGCGAGGCAGAACTTTCAGAACAGCTCCAGACTGTAAAAGGACTGATCGAAGAGAAGGAAGCGGAAATCGGAAGTCTGCATCAAGAGATCGAGCGGCTGCGGAACGCGGAGTCAGATTCGGAAGCTCGCCGCCGGGAAGAAGAGCAGGGTTTTCGCGCACGTATTGAGGATCTGGAAAGCCGGCTTGGGCAGGAGGAATCCGAGGTTGAGAGCTTACGGCACAGCCGGGATGAAGCGCAGAGCAGGGTCGAGGAACTTAACAAACAGCTTCAGCGCAGCAGCAGCGAGAGAAGCGCCTACGAAAAGCAGCTGGAGAACCGTACGGAAGAACTTTCCTCCGGACTTGAAGAGAGTGTGCGCGAACTTGGCCAGTTGCGCGACCAGCTTGAAAAAGAGCGTAGATCTGGCGGGGAGCTTCGGGAAGAACTGGAACGGGTCAGGGATCAATCGGACAAGGCGCAGGAAGAGAGCCTTGCTCTGCAGCGCGAGAAGAAACAGGTTGAAGAACGGCTGAGCGCTGAATTTGCGGAGCAGGAGCAGGAGCTGCGCGGGAAAATAAGGTCTGTGCAGGAGGATCTCGACTCCAAGAACGAGATGCTCGCAGAGGCGCTTAAGAAAATAGACCTGGAGGTTGAGCGTCGTGATGAGATTGAGGCCGAAGCCGGGAGTCGGCGGGCCGAGTTTGAAGAGCGCAACGGGAAGCTTGAGGAAGAACTCAAAGGGCTGCGTGAGCGTATTGAAGAACTGCAGCGCGAGAAGGAACGCATAGAAGAGGATGCAGGCAAGAGCCGCGAGGCTCTTGTTGAGGAGAAGACTGCCCAGCTTGAGGCGAAGGAGCGGGAGCTTGCAGAAGCCATGCAGAACTGCAGCCGGCTGCGGGACGAACTCAATGCCCGGGATGAGCGCGGCGAGGAACTGACTTCACAGCTTGAGGCAAAAACGCTGGAGCTGTCCAAGACGAAGGAGAGTTGCAAACGCCTTCAAAGCGAGATTGAGATTCGTGATAAACGCGGTGCGGAACTGAGTTCGGACCTCGAAGCCAGGAATGGTGAGATCGAGCAGTTACGGCAGAACCTTGAAACTGCGGAAGCCGAACTGGCCAAAAGGGAAAGCGATGTCCGCGCAAAGGCAGAAGAGCACAGCAGTGCGGAAAGCAGGCTCAACGAAGAACTGTCGCGGCTTCACGGGAAAACCGACACACTGGATAGCCAGCTTGCCGCGGCAAAAGCTGAGCTTGCAGAACAGCAGAATCGATATCAGGAGCTTCGAAGCAACGCCGAGGAAACGGAGAGCCGGCTGTCTGCCGAAAAAAACGATATTGCAGGGCAGCTCGAAGAAGCCCGAGTGGACAAGACAGAAATAGAACGGTTGAGGGTGGAGCTTGAATCGCAGAAAGAACTCAAGGTCAGTCTGGAACAAGACCTGGAAACCCGGGAAGACAGCGCTAGAAAAGAGTTGGAAGATGCCAGGACGGAGCTTCGACGAAAAGACTCTGAAATAGAAAGATTGAGCAAAGAAGTCAGCGAGTTCAAGGAAGGAAAAGAAGTGGCGCTGAAAGAAGCGGCAGAGGCGCGGAAGTCGGAGAAATCCAGGCAGAAAGAGGCGCAAGCCGCTTTGAAGAAACTCAATCGCGAGGTCGAACGGCTTGAGAAGGAGAAACGCAAATCCGGCAAACGCATGGCCGCATGGGAGGAACAGCTCGAGGAGGCCAGAACAGAAGCAGATGGGTTGCGCGCTGAATGCAAAGCCTTGGAGGACCGAATTGAAGAGGAGGAGAAAGAAGTTCTGGCTTCAAACGAAGCGCTTAATAGTGAAAAGGCTCGCCGCCGGGAAGAGGAGCAAAGTTTTCGCGAGCGTATTAAGGATCTGGAAAGCCGACTTGGGCAGGAGGAATCCGAGGTTGAGAGTTTACGGCGGAGCCGGGATGAAGCGCAGAGCAGGGTCGAGGAACTGAATAAACAGCTTGAGCGCAGCAGCAGCGAGAGAAGCGCCTACGAAAAGCAGCTGGAGAACCGTACGGA
>CAYTRK010000077.1:974-3484 GCA_964440205.1 uncultured Victivallaceae bacterium | reverse complement strand
GGGACGAACTCAATGCCCGGGATGAGCGCGGCGAGGAACTGACTTCACAGCTTGAAGCCAGGGAGGGTGAAATCGGGGAATTGCGGCAGAGCCTTGATGACGCAAAAGCGGAACTGCAGGAAAGAGAACGGGCTGTCCTGTTGAATGTGCAGGAACGGGAGGAAGCAGAACGGCGTTTTGAGGAAGAGATTTCGGAACTTCATATGCAGAAAAAGATTCTGGACGGCCAGCTTGAAGATGCGACCCGGAAGTTGGAGCAAAGGGCAGAGGAGAACAATTCGCTTCGTGAGAATATGGCAGAAAGCGCGGAGAGTTTAAAGCGCAGCAAAGAAAAGCTGGAAAACAAGCAGCGTGAACTTGAAGGAGAATTGGAAGATCTGCGCCGGAGCCTTGAGGAGACGCGGCGGGAAAAGCAGCGGATTGAAGAAGATGCGGGCAGGAGCCGTGAGGAACTGGTTCATGAGAAGAACACAGAACTTGAAGTAAAGGAGCAGGAGCTTGAGGCAGTCAGGGAGACCCTTGCCCGGATGGAGGAAAAACTTCAGGACGAAGAAACGCGCAGGCACGAGCTGGATTCCCGACTTGAAGATCGAAAGAGCGAGATTGAGCAGTTGAGTCAGAATCTTGAGAACACGAAGGCTGAACTGCAGGAGAAGGAAGACCATGCACGCGCAAAAGCCGAAGAACACGAGACAGAAGAAAGCCGGCTTAACGAGGAAAGGTTGCAGCTTCAGGAAAGAGCCGAAATACTCGACCGGGAGGTCTCAACGGTTCGAGAAGAACTGGAACGGCAGAAACAGGAGAATGCTTCTCTGCAGCAGAAAATTAGAGACAGCCTGGATGAGGAACGACAGAAGAGAAAGGTAATGGAAGCCAGACAGGAGGAGCTTGTTGATGAAAGGGATTCATTAACCAACCAACTGCATGAACAGGAAGCTCGATTGACTGGTGAGATCAGCAACCTTGAGGAAGATCTCAATAACAGGACAGAGATGGTGGCCGATGCCATGAAACGTCTTGACGACGAAGTGGCATTGCGTACCGACCTGATATCAACTGCAAACGAGCGGGAGTCAAACCTGAAGGAAACGAACCGGAACCTGGAACAAAAACTTGCGGAAACGCAGAATAAGCTGGAAGCGTTGAGGCAACAGTCTATTGAATCTGTCCATGTTGAGACCGAAGATGCATCCGGAGAAGAAGAGGAAGTTGCTGAACTTAAGGCGGTCATCAAAAATCTTACGAAAGAAAAACAAAGCATTGAAAGCCGTCTTGCCGAAAAAGAGAACGAGGCTTCAGATTCACGAGAAAAGGAGATGTCGGCAGAGAGAGAACTTGAAGAGGCCCGGGCCGAGATAGCTGAGCTTTCGGAGAGGTACGCCAAGGCGGTTGAGGCCGAGTCTCACGAGAAGAAAGTGCTGCAGAAGGAGTTGTCGCGCCTTCGGAAGAGGGCGGGCGCCCAGCCGTCTCCGGCTGAAGCGGGGGAAAGACTGCGCCAAGCCAGATCTGTTCAAACAAAGAAAAGAGCAGGAAAAAGGGACAGAACACGGCTGGTTGTCGGCGCTGGAATGGTTGCATTGCTTGGTTTATTTTCTGTTGTCTCATACATGGCAGGAATGTATCGGGCTCCCGATACCGGGGAACCGATTGCGCCCGGCCTGCCGCCTCCTCGGCAAGGGGTAACACAGGAGTCTTCTTCGAGCATCGAAAAAGGCGAAGCAGAACCAGTCGGGTCTGCCGAAAGAATGGCTCCGTCGGAGGAAATTGATGTAGGAACCGGTCCTCTGGGGATTTCGGCGCCGGAAATGGCTGCAGAGAAGGAAGATTATGCTTTTTCGTGGCCGGATATTGAAGTCGAAGGAGTGCAGATTGATTATGATAACAGGCTTTGCACGATTGTTTTTGAAAAAGGGGTTTTTTCGGGCGGCACAAACTTTGAAGATCATGCTGTAGTTGCGTTACAGAAGACCTTTCAGCAGATCAAGCCGGTCCTGGACCGTGTCTCGGTTGTGATTGAGGGGCACGCGGTAGCGCCTGACCGCGAAAATGGCGATCGAACTGTCAGCAACTACGGGTTGGGCATGGAACGCGCCAACGCTGTTATGCGGCTGCTGAGGAGACAGTTTGACCTGCCTGCGAATTCAATATTCGCAACCTCTGCGGGCGACACCGATCCGCCTTTTGAGAATGGTGAAATCGACAGGAATCAGACAGTTGTTGTGAAGTTGATTGCCAGAAGCAGATGATCCCGGCGTTTCCGGCGTGGCAGCGTACTTCTGTGAGATATGCGGGTTAACCCGTTGACCCGAATCCGCCGTCCCCTCTACTTGTTTCTGAAAGATTATGGACTTCAGTCACATTGACGGTTTCGACATTCTTGATAAGCATCTGGGCAATTTTCATGCCTTTTGATATGAGAAAATCCTTTTTGCCATGGTTGATAAGTATAACGGCCACCTCGCCGCGATAGCCTTCATCCACCGTGCCGGGGCTGTTAAGAACCGAAACAC
>CAYTRK010000077.1:0-964 GCA_964440205.1 uncultured Victivallaceae bacterium | reverse complement strand
ACCGTGTTTAAATGCCAATCCGCTTCTGGGCCTGACCTGTCCTTCTGTTCCTTTGGGTAATTCGATACAGACGCCTGTGCCTACGCGCCGGTATTCGCCAGCGGGGATAGTAGTATCCTCGGCGGCAAACAGGTCGAGTCCGGCATCGCCGGGGTGGGCATAATGCGGTATCGCAGCATCAGGCTGCAGCTTCTTTACTTTAAGCGTTTTCTTCATTGGAGGTGTTCCTTTTTTCTTTTCGGCTGAGAAACATATCATTCCAACGTATCGGACTACAATGAATAATGTATGTTCGCGGTGTTTTGAGCGTTTGCCATGTTTCAATTTAACTTGAAGAACTGCTGCGTCGTTGCTACGATTGAACTGTAGATTTCGCTTCAGTATATCGAGTTTTGCGAACTGCAAGAATCGGAGGCCGTTAATCATGTTTGTCAATGATGTTATAAGGGCGAAAGGCAGTAATGAAGTTTTTGCCATGTCCGCGGACAGCACCGTAGCAGAAATGGTTCATGAGGCGTGTCAGAGAAACATAGGCGCTGTGCTTGTCAGGGATTCAGACGGCAAGCTTGCCGGCATTGTCAGCGAGCGCGATGTAATGCGGGAGTGCAACAGGGGCACACAACTGGATGCCGCACAACTTCAGGATATTATGACCCGGGATCTTGCTTCGGTTTCTCTTAACGACGATGTGACGAGGGCGATGGACCTTATGATAAGCATGAAGATTCGCCATCTTCCCGTCCTGAGCACGGAAAAGATTGAGGGCGTGATAACGGTTCGCGACGTGATCGAGGCAATGCGCAGCGCTGACAAGAGCGAGATGGAGCGTTTTGTGGAATATCTCCAGGACCAGGTTGACACTATGTATCAGTGATCTGGTTCTTGCCGGTTGCGCCAGGTTTAAATATAGGTCTTCCGCAAAATCTGTGGGTACTGAAAGCATGTAGCTACACCCCATCCGAAA
>CAYTRK010000076.1:7072-8931 GCA_964440205.1 uncultured Victivallaceae bacterium | reverse complement strand
CCCACAACGGGTTGGAAAAACCCTCAACAGGATGGTCACCAATATTCCAAACCAGTCCGTTGCCTCTAAGTAAAAACATACTATACCTGAAAGAAATATATGCATCGTCTGTGAAACTGATTGGCTTCCTGAACAAATAGAGCATTGTTCCAACTGAAACCAATAAAGCGTTAACCGCTCTTCGATCTGCCCACCTGACGTCAAGTCGGTTCAACCCAACGGCTATTTCACTGGCCAATGCCGGCAGCCGGTCTTTGAACTTCATAACTAACGGGAGTTCCATTATATTACTTTCAAAAGTTTCTCTTCCATTCAGGAATAAACCGTGACAGAGCCGATAGAAAACCATTGAGCAAACCCGATCTCGGCTTTGAAATCAGCGAAAAGCCGCGTTCACCCACATGACTCTCTATGGATTCAAGTGTCACCCTATCCGCCACAGCCAGCATCTGGTGATTACTGCCCAGTTGAAAACGTTTGTGACATGTTTGTCGCAGTGTTTGAACGACCTTAGCCCCGGCAATCAGCCGTGAGTGCGGAGTTCCGTCTTCAACATCGCCGAACTCACAGTTTGCCGATAGATGTTTATCTCGCGTTTTGAAATACTCGGCAATAGTAAGAAAGGGTAAAATAAGGCTTCCTTTGCCGAATTCCCGTCGCCCTGAATAAGCTTTTGAAGGTTTCATGGGCTGCAAATCATCTATAACGATCACTCCGCCTGCGGCAAGGCGCGATAGTGTCAGCTCAAACTCGCAAAGACAGACTTCTGGATGTGCTCCGCCATCTAGGAACGCGAAATGGACTTTCTCCATGTCTTCGAGAATGCCGGGAAGAATCTTCAGCGAATGTCCTTCACAAAATTCAACTTGTTCAATGAGAGAAGGCGACTTGCGAGCAATAATCGATTGCGCCGCCCTTATGTGTGACGCATCATATTCAATCGATACAAAACGGGAAGGCTTTCGGCATTGTGCTGATGCATGCGCTATTTTAAGAGTTGATAAACCTTCATTCTCATTAAACATACATCCTACTTCAATCGCATTAAACGATCTGCCCCTCCCTTTGACTGCATCAATCGCGGCATCAATTACCAACCCTCGCATACTCATCTATTCTCAATCCTCATCTTCAGGCGCTCCCCTCGACAATGCTGATTCCTTTCCGGAATCCTTCAAGCTTTGCATGCAAGCGAGTGAAGGCCCTCCGCCGCAGCGCAGGTAATTCCAGGATAAAGGAAAACACGATCAGCTTCAGGATCACAAATTTAAATTTCCGGGACTTCTTGATATGAAGAAAAGCAAGTAACGTCAAACAACGATAATGGTTGGAAATGACATCATGCTCATTCCTGCCCTCTTTTCTGCAATCTGTCCCATGAAACAACCAGGTGTTTGTATCAATGTAATTGTTGTAGCCGGCCTCCATAGCACGAAGACAGAAATCAGTGTCCTCGAATCCATATGGGTTGAATCTTTCATCCAGAAAACCGATTTCCTCAACTAACGATCTTCGAAAAACCTGGCTGCAACCTACTACGTTTGACACTTTGTATTCTGGAATTCCATTTTCAATCAACTTCAGATAATGGCTATTCTTGGCCAAGGCAGGCAGAATGTTCGGTGAGATCCCAGTCGCCCCGAACACAAACAAAAGACGCCTCAATATGATCGGAAGAATTGAAAAATATGCATAATACGCTTTTGGATGCATGCCTATATGAAAAAGCCGCTCAGGCACAAGACAACGCAGAATATCAGCCTTGATATCTTTGGAAAGTGTTCTAAATATCGGATTCCCGAACACTCCCGTTGCACCGTATCCTTTCAGAACGCTGAGCCCTATACCGACATTATTAT
>CAYTRK010000076.1:0-7062 GCA_964440205.1 uncultured Victivallaceae bacterium | reverse complement strand
AATGGAAGCTCCCACGACTCCGGCATCATCATGTTTCGAAAGAAACGAAGCGAGATTCTTTACGTAGTCTAACGGAGGTATAACATCATTATCCAGGATGAAGACGATATCCGCATTGACACACTCTTTGGTTTTCAGAAGGAAATTCCGGCCTCCAGACACTCCGAGGTTGTCCCTGATTTCATAATACCGCACTGCCTCAAAGCCATTCAGCAACCTTCTGAGCCGGGGATCGCTTCCACCGTTCAACAGAACGCTTATCAGCACCCCCTCATCCTGATTCTCCAAGAGCGTTTCGATTGTTTGAACCGTTACACCCACCTCGTTCTCCATCAGCAGAACAAGTATAACAATGCGCAAGTCTTTCCCTTCTATGATCATATTACTTCCAACACTTCTATGCCTCCGGATCGCGCACCAGACAGCAACAAATCGTTAGTTTTTTTATTATAAACGCATTCGTCACAGCATACAAATTAGGGTTCCTGTTCTTTGATCTCATACACAAAAAGCCTAGGGGATGGAGGCAGACCTATCCTGTCGCTAAATCCATTTGATTCCCTCCATGTCTCTGCGAATTAGTCATATCTTACGACATACAGTGTTAAAAAGCATGTTTCTAAATCGCTGACGGACAGATCTGACATCATGCTGCTTCTCCGCAAGAAGCCGTGCCTGTCTTCCAATTCTTCTCCTGAGTGATTCGCTACCAATAATTGTCTTGATTGCATCCGTTAAATCGTTTTGGCGCCTTTGTTCAACTGTCAGCCCCCAACCTTCAAAACGAGCAGATTCCACATTGCAATGGTCTGGCGGCCCGTAAACAAGAATCGGCCGGCCCGAGGCCATATACTCCGGAACTTTCGTTTGAAATGAGTATCGCAAATATGTACGGCTCACACCTTCAAAGTTAATGGTCAGCGCCAATGCGTCTGCTTTTGCCAGCCTGGCGGGTAACTCATGCGGAGAAAGGTATTCTCCTTTATTTATGAATGGAAAAGGCGCAAAATATTCATCGTAGTTTCTAGCATCTTCTCCGCGTTTTGGATGGTAGATTGTCAGGTTTATGTTGGCCCCTGAATTCGAAACATCTGAAATAGAACGTCGAAGATCAATTAAACTCGCAAGCTCTTTCCGCCTCAATAATGACCCAATATAGACCATATCAAATGCTCTGTCGAAACTGTAGGAGAAAGAATCGTTAAATGGCCAACTATCCGTTTCCACGCAATTGTGAAACGGAATAAAACTGGTTCCGTACCTCTTGCTGAATGCCACGCACATTTTATCACAAATACCCAGATTCTGTTCCGAACTGCCGAAAAGTAATCTTAACGCCCAACGGCGCATCGGTTTTCTAAGAAATCTGTTGCCGTTGTTGTCTATTCCTTCAAGCATAGCCGGCCAGTCATCCATTATGTGGGTAACATATGGTATCCTGAACTTCATAGAGAGTAACCTGGGAAGTATCCAATATGCGGGCGGAGACTGTAGCACATATGCGTAAATGACGTCAGGGGCAAACCTTTGTACAAAACCCTCAACTTCACTCATACTGTTGAAATGCCACAAAGGACTCTGGCCTGCAACCAGATATCTCATGAAAAACTTAGCAAGACCTATAAGAGTTAGCCCCGGCAGACTCATATCACATCCTGCCAGGTAGTAATGGTTACTGCATATGGTCATATCCGCTGTCTGAACATTGCCGGAATGAATCTGGGCAATACGATCTGACGGCCAGCCTTTGAGCAGATTGCACATAGTCACCCCACCACCACTACCCCATCCCAATGGGTTCGGAGCAACAACCAACAACCTGGGGTATTCAGTCATACAAATACCCTCTTACACAGTTTGCTCCAATTCCTATACCACTGAAATACACGAATCACGTGGACAAACTCCTGTAAACCTGCGCGATGATTTTACTGGCTGCATTCCAGGTAAAGCAGCTCTGCCGCTTTTTGCCCGCTTCGATCAGATTCTTGCCAATACTAGAATTCCACACATCCTGCATGGCTTCGACAAGATCATCTGAGCTGTGAGGATCAAAGAAGCTGGCACAATTACCTGCAACTTCATGAAAAACGGGAATATCTGAAGCAATCACCGGGCACTCGCTTGCCATAGCCTCAATAATAGGAATGCCGAAACCTTCGAATAGCGACGGAAATATCAATGCGGTCGCCTCATGATACGCTGTGGCGAGTTCCTTGTCAGAGACATCCACAAGAATACGCAAATCTGACTCGCGGCTGTTTCTTACGAGGAAGTCAATTTGGCTTTCCTCAAGCGGAATATCCGGCCCCACAGCAATAAGTTGCGTACTCATTCCGAAGACTCTATCAAACTCTACCCATGCCCGAAGAACAGTGTTGAAATTCTTGTAGCGTAACCGTCGACCAACAAACAACCAGAATGGCTTCTTGCATTTTATAGCCGATCGGAACGATGAAACATCAGCGTCCGTGGGTTTAAAGTTGCGGAAGAAATCATTTATCCCGTGACGTGCCACCCAGACTTTCTCAGGCGCCGCATCAGTGTAATTCATGACATCTTGCCTGACAGTCTCTGACACAGCAATGACCGCGTCAGCCTCTTCGATCCTTTGCCTTTTCAGGGCAACAAAGTCCGCTCCATTGCCTGACATGGTGCAAAACGAACGTTCATCTATGAAATCGTGTACTGTAACTACTGTCTTCGTATTTGGAAAAGGATTCGGAGTGTAGTATGTCGAATGGAATACATGTGGCGCCAGTTGGTTGTAATACTTTTCTTTCAGCCCCCTTTTAATGCGCTTGGAAATGGACTTTGGTAAAACCGCAGGAAATGATGGCTCATGTAATACTCGAATTCGCCCGCCGGAAGGAAGTTCCCCTTTCGTCTTCCAAGGCGGAGCAAGAAGAAACTCAATGTCTTCGTTGACTTCTGCAACTCGATTAATAATCTCTGTAAAACAACGTCCTATCCCCCCGTGGGCCTGCATTCCATAGATTAAGCCATCTATATACACGCGTATCATAGTGTTGTCTTCCTTCGACCCTTCCCCATAATCCGCGAGACCAAGCCCCGACAGAAACTCCTGATTGCATTGCCTCTCTTGTCATGTCTCAGAAAGAAAAGCCGCAACCGCGCGCTTAAAGGAAGTCCGTCTTCCTTGATGTTACAATAATCGAAGGAGCTACATCGAATTATGCGCCGACGGGTTTGCCGCAAGCCCCCTTTTATGTGCTCACCATTCAAATGCGCTCTCCGGCGCAATTCCTCTACCCGGCTTGCAACCCCATTTCTCAGCACGGGCCACGCTCTTAGTCTTTCGCGCACCGCCACTGCCATTTTGCTGCCGTCGCAGTCGTCAATATGACCTTCTGGTGAAAAACCAAACTGCGACATGAAGTTGTCCACTTTGTCTACACGCGACACGGTTGCAAACGGAACCCCCGTGATGGCTGCGAAAATCAATGAATGCATCCGCATGGAAAACACTAGCGAGAATGATCCTATAATGTCAACCATCTCGCACGGGGAATAATAGCAGGGATCAAGGAATTGGTACTCACAGTGCAACATCCGGGCTGTCATCTCGTTGGCCATTTGGTCGTAGCGCTCGCCAGAACGGACTTCGTTACAAAAAAACACTGGATAATACCCATCTTCTTTCGCGAGATGTTCGAGACAATCTGCAATCGCCTTCTTGTACGACATATCATGAGTCCATACCTCATTGATAACATTCACCCCGATCGGCTTACCCAGGGAGCGCAGAAAACTCTTAGTCTTCCTGGTCCGGGCCGTTTCAATAGGTTCGAGAATGAACGCTGGATCAGCCGTTAAGCTGATCTTGCTCCTAGTTCCGGCCAGTTCAGCGCATACGTCAAGAGACTCCTTGTCCCGAACTGTTACAACACTGCTGAATCTCAGTAATTCTCGGGCCAGGCGTCGTCCTTCTCCAGTGCGGGGTTTGTTTGCCCCAATGCCAGCCAGAACCACAGGCTTTCCCATGAAGCTCGCAATCGCTGCCCGTTTCAAGTTGTGGGTTAACGGAAAATTCAGCCCCAACTCATCCCCGATCATTGTTCCACCTCCGATGACAAAACACTCAGCATCGGAAATTGCAGATTGAACCTGATTAGCGTCGTAGCAGTCACACACTACACCCCCCTCCTGAACAAACGCAAGGTCTTGTGCCCTGTAGCTGGATATACTGATTTGAGAGGAAGGCATTACTGCTCGGGTTATGGCAAGTAAGCCAGCCAGAACAGCATCGTCACCAATATTACCACAGCCATAGACGTTGCCACCAATATGTATAAGTGAACTCATAAAACAAACGAATGCTCCAACATCATCTGTCAGACTGCGATAAAAACCTCCTTCGCAATGTCATACCTAAAGCCTTGCCGAGATCATGCAGAGAAAAATCACGTCGGTAATTGAACCGTTGCGGATAAAGAGCATGCCCCAGTCTCTCGACTCGACTGAGAAACGAGCCAGCAGAAGCCCTCCAGACACACCAGGCATCCTTCCAATTTCTGGCGGGCATCCTGAATTGAGCACGAATCCAACTGTTTGTGAAATCCGTATACAGGTTCTTATAATGGACACCTTTCCCTGTTCGGTATACTCCTCCCATCTGTGAAAAGTGTAATATGTGGTTTCCTTCCAGTTGCGGATAGCCAATCTCGCATATATTGGCAACTCCATCAACAGTTCCATCAGACACATGCGCTCTCGGAAATGGTTCAGGACGTTGATTCAACGCAACATTCCCTTCGAAAACATTGCCAAACGCAAACCGATTCGTCGGATAGTCGTCGCAGTATCCGACATTTCCATCTTTGTCAACCAGACAAAAGTCAGTGCCCGTCCATGATGGCTTGCCGTCAGTAGGTTCATCACTCAACATGTATTTAATCGTGATGTCATCACAATATCTGGCCAATTCGTTTATCTCGGAGTGCGTGTATGCTTCAGGGTACATCTTCCCCTCGTATTCCCCCCTGAATCGACGCACATGAACCAGGAATTTATGTTCCGTAAATTTCATCACATCTTCATGAAATCTCTCAAAAAAAGGAGGATACATCGTATACACGACTGGCGCTTCAATCCCAGCATCCCGGCACTGCCATAGTTTCTTTAAGAAACACTCTATACTCGTCTCGGTGGGATGAAACGATGCATTTATATTAAGTCGACCCTCTCTGGCAACACGGCTGAACAGTAATCGGTTTAAAGAAACAGAAAGATTGCTAATACAGCGCATCTCCCAATTGGGTTCGTCACCAATCATGTTCACAACATCAAACCAGGCTTTCCCAACCATTGGCTCTCCGTGGCCAAAGTAGAAGACCAGATGTTGGTTGCCAAATGAGTTCTTGAACGCTTCATGCCAACGGCCAATCGGTCCTTGAAAGAAATGTCCCTTCTGTTCTTCATACTGACAGTACGGACAGTGGTAGTTGCATGCGCAAGGGTTCCCGTTGTACTGCCATAGAATGATTTGACTTTTTCGCTGGAGGACTTCGAGTATCTTCTCACAATACAAATTGACCCCCTCGGCGTTTGGATGACACCCATCACATAATCCCTTTGAATATGGATCGAAACGCTCCTTCCAAGCACGATGCACGTCAACTATTCGGACACAGCTCTCTCTTGCGACTTTGCGTATCACCGTGTTGTATTTTTCAGCAGACCGGTTTGCTTTACATGAAACCGAACCATACACAGGATTGAACGTCAGAAGAAACACGCGTGCCCCCGATTCTTCGAATTCCTCAATCATTGTCCTTAAGTTCTTGGCAAATTGTCCGGGAGATACGCGCTTTCCCTCCATTTCACCAATACCCTGGTCGTTCATTCCAAATCCAACAATGACAATGTCAGGGACAAGCTCCATACTTTCACTCAGTTTAGATAGAGCGTCTTCAGTGGTTGAGCCAGCTACTCCCCGATTGAAAACGGTAGAATTCTGACAGAGCTTTGTGGTCATTCTTCCCTCGAGGCAAGCGGCATATGCTTTAGTGATGGAATCACCGAAACACAATATCCTTGTGCTTTGCGTCATCGTATATCGCTCCTTTCAAACAATGTTGCTAAGACCCGAATCACAGCTCTTGCCAACGAGAATCATATTTGTCTAACCCAAAGGACAGCTTCCACAAGTATGCTGTATTCTCATCTCTAAAAGGTTCCAAACCTTCCCTTTGCAAAATGTCGTCGATGGCAACCACATGGCTTGCGTCCCGATTTTCAGCATAGAAACGCCAGTAGCCATCGTAGCAGCCAATGTCAAGGACCCGTTTGCCTCTAAATCAAACGTCACCCAACATCCGATGGTTAGCCTCTGTAAACACATCGATGTTCCTAAGCTTTGATTCGGCAAATACATCCTTTCCCAAAGTCATTCTGTGATACGCTGAATCACAACGATTGCTCTCGCTTCCCGCCAACAACGCTCCAATAGCCGCCCAAGGTCACCGGTGAGGTAGCAAGGTAGTTTGTACGCTGGACTACAACACGACATGCATTATCAAGACGCCCAAGCAAAGCGCCACACCCATCCTTTTGGCGAGTTTCCCTAATGCTTAACGCTACATCATAGATCCCTTGGCTCAGTGGCAGTTTTTCAATCAGCGCTTGGACTGTCATGCCTCCGGATGCTGTGTTCTCAAAATCGCTGTCAACAAAAAGGGAATGGCACTCGGCAACGTTGATAAGGGACTGGTTAAAGAAGACAAAACTAATTGCCACAGCGGAGACTTCAGGCGACAAAGTTATGTTGACCTCAAATCTTATAGAAGCAAAAGCGGGGACATGCACAACCTTCTGCGGTTGCCCGTCTTTGTCCAAAGCATGAATATAGTTGAGTTGCATTTTTGTTTCGTCACAGACTGCCTGTGCATCAGGCTTGTTGGGATTCAACTGGTAATATCGATCAATCCCATTGGCAATATCATCGCCGCTGAATTCCGTGCCCCCTTTTTCAAGCAAAAGCAGCCTGCCTGCAACTCTCGCGACCTGCGGCATGTTATGGGATACAAATATAACAGCAGC
>CAYTRK010000075.1:0-8936 GCA_964440205.1 uncultured Victivallaceae bacterium | reverse complement strand
TGCTCCTTGCCTTCAATCCGGGCTTCGACCTGCAGGTCGATCCCGTTGGATTCCTCGATGGCCATGACATGCGGTTGGACGGCATTGTCGAGGAATCTGGGATCGCGCTCCCGTGCCTTCATCATCAGCGCGAAGCCGCTCAACTGCGCGGCGCGTTCGTCGATGTCGAGGCCGTGGAGGTTCTTTTCCAGGATCATGCGCGGGATGTCGCGCTGGATGTAGCCGGACTCCGCGTACATGGCGTACAGCAGGTCAAACATGTAAACCAGGATGTGCCCACTGCCGCAGCAGGGATCCATGCAGGTGATCTCGTCGGGCGTGTCGACGGTCAGGATCTCGTCCGGTGACAGTTTGCCGTCATCAGGATTTTCAATGTAATATGGCATCCGTGCCTTGAGTCCGGATTCGGGATGGCTCTGCAGCCACAAGCGGCCAAGGCTGTTCTCGACCATGTACTGCACAATCCAGCGCGGGGTGAAAAGCTGGGTGGCGGCGGGGATGTCTTCTTTTTTCACCACCTTACCGATGACCTGATCCTTTTTCTCGCTGATGTAGAACTGGTACAGCCAACCGACAATTTCAATCTCCTGCCAGTCGGCCTCCTCAATGCTGTCGACCAAGTCGCGCACGACAGAAACGCTGTGCAGCAGGTTTTCCGGCATCAGCAGCTCGGTTACGTCATTGGGCCGCTCGAACAGGAATGGCATGGCCTTGGACAGGGCGTTGCACTGCGCCAGGAGGAGCATGGAGTAGAGCTTCTGGTCCTGGTCGCCGCGCATCTTAAGATCGGCAATCTGTTCCCGCCGGTTACCCATTACGCCCAGGGCCTCAGCCGCCTCGATGGCGTGCTTCAGGATTTCCGGGGTGTCGGCGCCACTGGAGGAGGAGAAGACACGGAAAGAGAGGTAGCCGTTGACCTCCATAAACCGCAGGGCGCAGAATCGGTTGAAGAGAGTATAGGCGATGTTCTCGACAACGAGATCAAACCCGTCGTGCTGCACCCAGTTTGCAAGCTCACGGCGCGGCATCTCAACCGACTTCGGGAATGGCCGGCCCTTGATAACGACCATATCTCCGGCAGGCTCGGCTTTCGCGATGCCCTTTGCACTGATCCCGAGCGCATGGGCACGCTCCGCCACGATCTTGTGAAAATCGCGACGCGCCCGGATAGCGTAGTTCTTTACGGCCGTTCGGTTCATTCGTCCTCACTTTCAAGTGCACGGTATTTCTGGTCAGGATGGGTTGGATTGTCAGGGTGCAGGTAGTCGAGACGGCCTGTAGCCATGAGTCGTCGGATGGAGCGACGCACGGCATCGTGCTTCCGCTTCATCAAGAATTGAATCTGCTCAATCGTCAGCGGACGCCAGCCACATAACATGAACATAGCGGCATCCATTTTCGGTGGGGCAGCGCGCTGTCCTAAATCGTTCAGAACTTCACGGATCTCCTGCGGGAGCTCTGCGCTTAAGGTGCTAAGCTCTATGCTTAACGGCTCCAGCTCTATGCTTAACGGATCTAGCTCCTCACTTAAGCCTTCGAGCTCTGTACTTAAGGCCGCCTGCTCCCCACTTAAGCCCATAGCTTCTTCTGGAATCTCTATGCCTTTCTCATCCATGAGAGACTCCAAGAAAACGGGGCCGGGAATGTAGTAGGTCTTGGAAGCCTGGCCTTTCTGCTCCAAGATGCCACAGTCTCGCAGGCGGCGGAGGTGACCGCTGGCCCGTAGAGAGTCAATCTGGTTGATGTCACGGTAGACGGCATTGTTGAGCGCACCGAGCTCCCGCAACGTGATAAGCGCCTTGGCTTCGTCGTCACTCAAGTTGAACTCTTTGAAATAGCCCATCCACTTGATGTCGTCTTCATCCCAAAGGTGGTGAGTAAAGATGGTGGCGGTGAAGGTATCGGCTTCGCGGTCGGACTCGAAAAACGGCAGTGTCAGGTTCGCGCCCTTCATGAGCTGCCGCACCACCCGAATGCCGGAGCCCTTGGTTTCGGCAAAGCCGGTTTCGTGCATGATGGCGGCAATCTTCTCGTTGCGGGCGATCGAGCCTGGCTCGCCCAGGCGGTCATCCGGTTTTAGCGAGTGGCCCGGATTGCGGAACTCGATGCGATTGCTGTACCGGATAATCTGCACCGGCTGGCGCATTCGGTAGTTGCGATGCACGAGGGCGTTGACAACCAGTTCACGGATAACCTTCTGGGGAATGACAGGGATATCACGACGGCGAACTGCCCCTTCATCGAGTGCGAAGGCTTTCGGAATGTCGTCGAGAATCTGGGCCACCACCTTCGGGATCAACGCCACGAGCGGTCCGCGCATATCGACAGTCTGAAACCGGTTCTCAGGGTCTTCCACCCATTCGCGACCCGGCACACGGATATAGTCCACCCGCGCCAGAGGGAAATGCCGACGCAGACAAACCGCATTGCCGAACATGATTGCCCCACAGAGCGTACCCCGCGTTTGGCCTTCCTTGCGTGATGTCGCACACAACGCATGGAGTAACTCAGGGTCACTCCAATCTAATTCTGCGGCATCCGGGTTCATTTCCTTACGAGCTGAGCGATACGCATCGATGGCTGTGGGATCGAAGTCCTGTACTGGATCAACATCTTCAATCACCGTCTCGTCGTAGCTGTGATGGCCGCGCAACTGATAGAAGAGGGCGATGTCTTCTTCGGTGCAGTGCTGATCGGTCGAACCGATCCGACGATAGGCGCCACTGGGAAGTCCTGTCTTTTTGAAACAGATGGGCTTTTCCTGCGGCTCCGCCTCGTTGACGTATGCCAAAATAACGGGTTTGCCGTTGAGTTCCTCAACCACAATCTCCGGTGTGACAGGTATGTTGAATCGGTCTCGGCATTGAGAGGCAAAATCGGACTGAATCTTGTCGGGGTCGTCCACGCCGACCACCTCGTATTCGGGGAAGAGCATCGAATCATCACGTTCTACACCCATCAGAATGAACCCGCCACCGCGGGCGGGTTCATTTGCCATGGCACAAACCGACTCCATGATACTCTTGTCAATCTCGCTGGCGCGCTTGGCTTCAATCTCCACGCGTTCATCACCATTGCGAAGCATGTCCAGAATCTCTGTCGCATCCATATTCATTGAATCTGCACCCGTTTCCCGTCGGCAATCTCACTGTCCAGCCGCTGTCTGACGGCATCGACGAACGTGGCAACGTCTTCCTCGGTTTCGAGGTACGGCTTGGTGGTCAGCTTTGAGGCATTGACCGTCACCGTTGGCTTCGCCTTCTTTCCCTCTTTCCTCTGGCGCAATGCATCCAACTCCTGCCATGCCTTCTCATATAGGCTCCGGGCCTGTGCGTCGGCAGCCAGGATGGCGTCGATGCTGCCGGTATCAGCCACCTTCGCCTTGACCTGTTGAATAGGATACAACGCGTGGTTGCTCTGATCGGCATCAGCGCCCACCTCTTTGGCCAGTTCCAGCAATTCAGCCACCTGTTTCTCGATGCCGGGCAGTACCTTGGCCCTGTTTTCGTCCACGATGGCCTTGTCCAACCGTGTGAGTTTCTGGACGAGACCCTTAATCTTTGGGATCTCGCTGTAAGGAGCATTGTCTGACAGGATGGCATTAAGTGTGTCCCATGATGCAATGGCCTCATCTGTGTAGTAGCTGCTGTTCTGCTCGTGAGTCTGTACAAAGGTGCGGCCGCTTTCAAAGATTGGTTTCTGCGTCTCGTGGAAGCCTTCAACAAGGGCATAGCTGTCCGCAAATTCGTGCAAGTCCGAGTCGGCATCCGCAAAAGCTTTCAATGTCTCCGCTGCCGAGTGGTGCGCGGCCAAGGCGGCGAAAACAGAGGAGAACCGATCCAGAAACGGCCGGGTGGGATAATTGGCGTAATTGGCTTCGTTCTGCCACGCTTTCATAGTCTCAAGACGTATAACCAAGCGTTCTTTTATGAACACGGCCAGGTCTTCAGCATCCGGGGGCGGTATCTCGTGAAAGCAGTCCTTGACCAGTTCCATTGCCTTCTTGCGGTCTTCGTCACTCACGCTGGGCTGCTTCTGGACCACTATATTCTGCCAGTATCGAGTCTTAGTCAATGGCTCGATGGCCTGTTTAAAGTCCAATAAATCGCCTTTGTACAAAAGGCGCAGTTCACCGGCCCGGAAAAGATGGGCGACCATCAACACGGTATCCCATGACGGCCAGCCCCATGGCTTGCGGACATACCGCTCGGCCAGGTCCTTTACCGTTACCTTGTCGTATGTCTGAAAGCGTACATGCAGGTATTCGGTAATCTCTTTGAAGGCGCGATAGTTCGGGTGGTGTTGGTCATCATTAATGTCCAGAACAAGCTGGCCGCTTCCGGTATTGACCATCAGTGCCCGGATTTCTTGTTCGGCAGCACTCGGTGAATCGCAGGTGTGCGCCAGGAAGGGGAGCTTACGGTATGTGTTGGTGATCAGGTACTCCAGCGCCTCCCGGTGAACCGCGTCGGCTTTTTCGGTCTCAATCGGCAGTCTCTTGCCCAGCACGTACACATCGGCAGCCGCAAAGAGTTCCTCCAGTTTCGCAGCTATCCTCTGGCGCCGTTGCCGGTTATCCGCTTTGTGGTCCTGCAAGATCCTTTGCACACTCTCCGGCACGGTGGTTGGATCTTTCTGCATAACATACTTCTCCGTGCGCTTATGGGTCGCTATCTCCCGGCCGAGGGCGGAATCATCCTTCAGCTTGAAGACGACCTTTCCCGTGCCGTCCGCCGTTTCCATAATACAGCGAGTGTTGTCCCAATGCCCATAGTCCTCGTGTAACGGGCTGACGATCTCAACAGTAATATCGGCGCTGGCGTTGCCACGAAAAACGCCGTCACAAACCCTGTTGTATTCGTAGTCCTTACCGTTGCTGGCCAGGCGATGTTTGCGAGCATCGCGAAAAATATCCTGAAAGATCACATCCGAAACAAGCTGGACCTGCTCCAGGTGATCAATATCCACGTTCTTGATCTCGTTCATCACATCACGTTCCTCGTTTGTCAGGAACGTATACTGATCACCGCTACGCTGAATCAGTGTTTGCTTTTCAAGGCGGACGAGGCTTTCCTCGATACTGCTTTTAAGGGCAAGCTTGTCCGTGTCGATTTGCGTGACACATAGCGTTGCGATGTTATTGACGTTGGGTTTGACCAGATTAACGTACCGGATCAGAAAGAGCGCTTTCAACACCTGCTGATCGAATGGCTGAAGAGATTTATTGTCCGCGGCCCGCTCAATGGTGCGGATAACGACGCCTTCCAGAAAGCCCTGTATTGCGGGGTAAAAGTCGTAGAACGGAACCAGCACTCCGGTATTCTGCTCCTGTACCGTTTGTAGGGCTTGCTGGAATGAATCCAGCATGCTTCGTTCGCCCTTCGCAAGGTGCGCTCCGCTGGCGCCAACTTTTCGGATTGACTCGAAGACCTTCTGCAGTAAATCAAACTGGTAAGGCAGAAAGGGATAGGAGCTAACGAAGTCCTCAGCCCCCTCGAACGATTTCATCGTGGCGCAGTCAGCGGTAAAGGAAATCTGGTTCTTCAAGATGTCCCTGGAATCTTTGTATACCTCTGCCAGCTCTTTTCGCGCTGGCGCCTTCTTCTCCAGGAGTCTTTTCTTTATCACTTCATCCGTATTCGTGGACGATAGAGAGATCCGCGTGCTGAAGCGGCCCTGGATCTTCGAAAAATCGTTCGCACGTGCTCCTGGTATGCTGCCCAGAATCGTGTCGATATCCTCTTGGGATGTGACGAGCACCCAGGCGCGGCCGCCGCACTTGACGCCAAGATCCTCCGCAATCGTCTGCAGATTCAGCATCTGCTGGGTGTTTTCGCCGATGTACTGCCCCACTTCGTCGACGAGGAAGATGATGCGGTGATGTTTGCCACGGGTATTCAGATAATCGTTGACCTGGTTCGCAAACTTCTCGATCGACAGATGATACTTGCGTTCCGAGTCTTCGTACCATTTCCTCGCAGACTCCAGACTCTGGCCGGTCACCTCCGCAAAGGCGGTCAACGCATCGTCGGGAGCAAGGCGGAAGGCATCGCGCTCCTCGGACCATTCGCTGCCCGCCTTTTCCCGGAATGCAGTTTTAAAGTCATCGTATTTCCCCTTCGATGTCAGGTAACGCTCCATCTCCGCAAGCTCCGGGATCTCCGCGCAATAGCCTTGGCGTTCATTGAAGACCTTCATGAAGACTTCAAGCACGGCATCACGGTGATGGGCATCGTGCACATCGGCCTTGCTGTCGATATTGAACAGCACGACATCGCTACTGTGCTCGACGCAACGTCGGATGTCGCCGATCAGTAGAGCATCGTCGATCTTTTCCTCGAAAAAGCTCAGAGCGTTGCGGGTTTGACCGTTGCTTGCCACCTCGATGTTCTCAAGCAGATAGCTGAGAATCTTGATAAAATGGGACTTTCCGGAGCCGAAAAACCCGGAAATCCACATTCCGATTTTGTCCGTGGGTTTATCCAGCGCCGAAGTGTACGCATTGAAGAACCTCCGAAGGTGCCCCAGAATTTCCGGCGTAATAACATATTCATCGAGTTCCTGGTATACGATTGCATCATCAACTTGGTTAACTTTTACAACACCATTGATGTTGCGATTGATGTCGCGTTCGAACATCTTGCCAATTTTCATGCGTTCCTCACTTTCGAGCGTCAGTCGATCAACCGGAAAGCCCGGTAATAGTTAGCGTCAAGCAAGCCGAACAATACAAGTTCCTGCATATTGTATCTGCCGGGGAAAAATACGACAACCGGCTTAGCGTCGATGTTGTAATGTAAATTGTTCAGAACCTCGTGCATACGGATCAGCGGATAGGCGGAACCAACTCCCGTCACGAGGATAATATCCGCATCTTCTGCACATGCATCCGAAATGCGCTGAGCAACCGACTCTTTCTTAACAATAGGGCCCAGTTTCTTCTTCATATCCTCGCCACTCCACATCTTTTCCTGTGACAGGACTGTCCCATACGCCTTGCGGTCCTTCAGAATAGACACCAGCACATCCAGCAGGTTGACCTCGACGATTAATGGTTTAGTAGCTGCAGCAAAATGCTTTTTTATCAGTTTGACAGCTTCACGCACCTTGATTTCGGCTTCCGGAGGATAGTCAAAAATATAGAATCCTATTTCGTTCCCGATACTACGATTAGCGAGAAAAACGGGATCTTCCAGACGTGATAGGATCTTGTTAAGCCGTTCATCTAATGTCATGGCAGGCAGCCTTTCCCAGTCTCAGGTACTCAAGAATATGGTCTTCAGATGCCTGGATCAAGACATCGGTAACTTCAGGTGGGATTATGGGAAACTGGATGGTCATTGTCCGCGTGTCAGATAGGATACCCGCTTCGGAAAGCATCCTGATGATCACTTGCCCCATTTTTTTGCGGCTGCTTTCCGTCCACTGTGGAACCTCCGGATCAATAGTCTCCCACTGCTCCAGAAACCGCACCCAATCTTTCCTTTCCAGCTTGGGTTCGTAACATCGGACTTTCTCCAATAGAACCTCTCTTACAAAGCTCCGGACAATCGGATAGGTCTTTAACACAGCAGTCAAGAGTAGAAGACCTGCGGTTTCGTCGTTACCCTCACCAAGCAAGCGCAATTGTGGCATGCTGAGGCATCTAAGACGAGAGAGAATTAGTCTGCAATAGCGGCGAGTGGTGGAAGGACTATCATTCTGGAAAAGGTTTTTTCCAAGAACCTGTGCTTTGATGTCTTGCGGAGACCAACCCTCAACCAGCATGCTGGCAACAAGACGGCTCTCCCGAATTAGGAGCGAGCCGCCCGTAAGGTCACCCCTGTTGATTGCCTTGGGTTTTCCTGCCACTAATCCTTTTCCCCGCCTGCTTTTTGATCCAGCACGTTCTGCCAACTCGGAAACGCAATATTCTCCTGCCCTTTGCATAGCCATAGGTCTTTCCTTAATCAATGCAGAGGTTTTCTGTTCCTTCGCAGAAGACACACACCTTGCTGTGTTGCCCTGGTTTTGATTTTTCCCATAAATTCACACTGTCACGGGCTTCGGACCTCCACAAAGCCGCTGAAGCCATTGGCCCCACCATGCCACTGTCAGTAAAAAATTGCAAGGCGCATTGCCGCGGGTGGCATAACCGGTTCAACGTTAACAATGTGCGGTGGCGTTAGCGGTCCGTAGTATCCGCTTCTTTAAGATGAGATCTCAAGATTTGTCTACTGGCGTTTTGATAAGGTCCTCCCACCGCCATATACATATTCATATCTCACCCTACCCGAAAATGCATTTACCTCCGCGTTCACAGTGAAAAATTATTTCTAAAAACACATAGAAATGATATCGATTTATAAAGTATTCTATCAAGCAGCTCAACACTACCCGTCGCCTCAAAACAGAAAGGAGCAGAGACATGGTGACACAAGACATAACACCCACAACGAAAAATATGCTGAGGCAGATAGCCTTACTTGACAAACCGGGGCAGTCTGGATTTACACTTTGGTACGAACCAGAACTCCCATCTGAGTTTGCAGGTTGCTATATGCCTTGCGTTCCTCCCCGCGGGATTTGGCAGAACGATACGCGGTGTTCCAAAGAGGAACTTGATAAGTACCAAGAATCCGCAGATATCCTTACAGAAGCAGGAGCATTACAACTGCTTGAACGCAAAAACAAAGAAGACGGTGGTTACTACGCTTACTACTTGATTAGTGATCAATTCGAAAGCGTCTATCAAAAACTCGATCCAGAGGGTTTCGACGCCACCGTCACAACAATAAAGAAATCGGGTCAACAAAAATAAGCATTAGATCCGACCTGACCAGCGGGGTATATCACAAGGCGGTCCAGGCAGCGGGGCCAGGCAGCGGCCAGGCAGAGGGGGCAAGTCTCGACAATCGACATTTCAGCCGGCAAAGCAGAAATCCACAGTACGCGTT
>CAYTRK010000074.1:0-8974 GCA_964440205.1 uncultured Victivallaceae bacterium | reverse complement strand
CGCACACTTACTCCCAACCCTTACTCGGATACACTTACCCGACCTGCTTACCCGGCCTGCTGATGGAAACTGACTTCTGGGTAACAGGCAGGGCTAGTTACCGCTCTGCTCCGATACTGCGGCCCCCGGTTCGGAAAGCGGGACTGACTCAGTCCACTCAAGCAAAACCATTTCGGAGCCGTCGCTCATGCGCGGACCGAGTTTTACAATCCTGGTATACCCGCCTTTTCTTTCCGCGAAACGCGGCGCGATCTCATCGATCAGTTTTCCCGAACAAGTCTTGTCTCTCAGCCGGGACACCAGAATCCGCCTTGCATGGATGCCTCCATCACGCGCAATCGTTACCATCTTCTCGGCCATGCTTCGAGTCTGGCGGGCCTTGCTCAAAGTGGTCTTCACCCGGCCTCGTTTTATAAGATTGCAAACAGTGGCAGCTATGGCCATATCCCTGTGCGAAGAACTTCTTCCCAGTTTCTTGTCTTTGACTCTGTGCCGCATTTTTCAGACTCCCTATAGATTCTTTCCCTGAAACTGACAACTCATTCGGATTCTTCTTGCAGGAGCGAGGAATCAAACTGCATTCCCATAGAAAGCCCCAGCTCTGTAAGTTTTGCCTTAATCTCGTTCAGCGACTTCTTACCGAAATTGCGGTATTTCAACATTTCGGGCTCGCTCTTCTGGGCAAGCTCGCCTACCGTTGTAATGTTTGCGTTGTTGAGGCAGTTTGCAGCCCTTACGCTGAGTTCTATCTCGTTGACGCTCATATTCAGTTTCTTTCTGAGCTCTTCCCTTTCGGCGTCAACCTTCTTTTCAGTTTCCTCGAACTGGACCACTTCCCGGTCATAATCCACAAATACATCCAGATGATGTCGCAGTATAGCCGACCCCATCATCAGCGCATGATCAGGGGCAACCCGCCCGTCGGTCCATACTTCAAAGATAAGCTTGTCATAGTCGGTTCGCTGGCCGACCCGGGTATTTTCCGTTTTGAAATTGACTCTCCGTACAGGCGAAAAAATGGCGTCTATCGGGATCCTTCCGATTTCCTGCTCCGGCTCCTTGTTCCATTCAGCCGGGCAGAAACCGCGACCCGTCTTGATTTCAAGGTCCATTTCCAGCTTCCCGTCAGCAGCAAGAGTTGCAATGTGCAGATCAGGAGTAAGCACTTCCACGCCTCCCCCGGATTCAATGTCAGACGCCGTAACTTCACCCGGCCCTTTGACCCGCACGCTGACAACCTGAGGTTCCCTTACGTAGGTCTTAACTAGCACACGCTTAAGATTCAACACGATATCAGTCACATCTTCCACAACACCGTCCAGCGAGCAGAACTCGTGCTCCGCCCCTTCTATACGCACTGAAGTTATGGCAGCGCCTTCAATTGAAGATAGAAGAACTCGCCTGAGCGAGTTGCCGATAGTTCTTCCATAACCCACCTCAAAGGGCTCGGCGCTAAACATTGCGTATGTTTCCGTGGCAGTCTCATCATTCTTTTCAACCCTCTTGGGCATCTCGAATCTACTTAATCTAATAGGCATAGTTCCTATCCTTTCGTAATCACGAATGAACGGGATTAGTCAGTTCCAACACAATTTACTTGGAATAAAGTTCAACAACAAGTTGCTCATCAACGATCGGGGCTATTTCTTCCCGATCGGGTATTCGTTCCACTTTCCCTGTCAGTGTTTTCGGATCCCGCGACAGCCACGAAGGAATGTCCCGGCCCTCCGTCTTTTCCAACCCGCTTTTGGCCAGTTCTGTACTGGACTTCCTCTCTTTGACAGACACGTTTGTTCCTTCATTCAAAGTCATCGAAGGAATATCAGTTTTGCGTCCGTTCACGTGGACATGGCCATGCCGCACAAGCTGCCGTGCCGCCGACCGCGAAGGAGCAAAACCCAGCCGGTACACCACATTGTCCAGTCTGGTTTCCAGCATCTGAAGCAGCATCACGCCAGTCACACCCTTCCGCTTTGCAACGCGTTGGAAAAACAACCGGAACTGACTTTCCTGCAATCCGTAAAATCTGCGCAGCCTCTGCTTCTCTCTCAACTGGATCCCGTAATCCGACGGCTTACGTGAACGCCGCTGCCCATGCATTCCCGGCGCTGGCCTGCCTCTTTCTATCGGGCATTTTGCCATACTGCACCGCGTGCCTTTAAGGAAAAGCTTCATTCCCTCGCGTCTACAGAGTTTGCAAGAAGGTCCTGTGTATCTACCCATTTATACTCTCCTGCGTTTTCTCGGCCTGCAGCCATTATGAGGAATTGATGTCGTGTCTTTAATCACGCTCACATTCATTCCTACGCTCTGCAAAGCGCGTATCGCGGACTCTCTGCCGGACCCCGCGCCTTGAACCTTAACTTCCACATCCCGCATGCCTTTCGAGGCCGCAGCACGCGCGGCATCCTGACAGACAATAGTAGCAGCAAAAGCAGTGCTTTTCCGCGAACCCTTGAAGCCCACTTTCCCGCCGCTGCTCCACGCTACCACATTGCCCTTCGTGTCGGTAATGCACACCTGGGTATTGTTGAAAGTCGCCTTTATATGCACTACGCCAGCAGAAGGAACTATGCGGCGTTTCTTGCCTTTCCCGGCTTTTGCCGTAGTCTCTGCAACATTGCTCCCGGCTTCAGGGGCTGTCTCCGTAGCGCTCTGTTGCGCCACTTCAGCATTCTCCTGCTTTCCTGCATCCTCAGCCTGAGTCTGGTTATTCTGCTTTTCGTCCGCCATTAAGTTAATCTCCTTCTGGATATCTCTACCTGGACTGCTTCATTGCAGCACGAGCTTCCTTGCCCCTGACCGCGCCCACTGTCCTTTTCGGTCCCTTTCTCGTTCTGGCGTTCGTACTCGTTCTCTGCCCCCGGACAGGAAGCCCCCGTCTATGCCGCAAGCCCCGGTAACTACCGATGCTTATCAGACGCCTTATGTTCTGACTGACCTCCCGCCTCAGGTCACCTTCCACCCTGTAATTTGTCTGTACAACACCGAGAAGCTTTCTTAATTCATCAGGCGTGAGTTCATCGGCCTTTTTGTCCGGATCCACTCCTGCCTGCTGAAGTATTCTGTCCGCCCTGGTCGGCCCCACCCCGTGTATGGCCCTCAGACCGAATCGCATTCTTTTGTTCCCGGGGATATCCACTCCCAAAATTCTCGGCATCGGTTACCTTCTTTCTCTTCGCCCTGTTTTCAGCCCTGTCGCTGCTTGTGGCGCGGATTGGTGCATATTACACGCACCACTCCCTTTCGCCGTATAACCTTACAACGCTCACACATTCGTCTTACTGATGTCCGCACTTTCATAAACAATCACCATTAATACACAAAAAGCGAGGAGTTTACCGCCCCGCAAACAGAATGTCCACACAAAAAAAACCGGAAATGCTTTTTTTTATGCGCTCCTGGTTAATATTTCCGCTTCTCCATCAGTTACAGCTATCGTATGCTCAAAATGCGCCGAGGGCTTCCGGTCCCTCGTAAGAACCGTCCATCCATCGCTCTGCACCTCGACAGCGCCATTACCTATATTCAGCATCGGTTCCAAAGCCAGCGTCATGCCCTCTTTCAATTTCGGACCGCGCCCAGCGGCGCCGAAATTCGGAATCTGCGGCTCCTCGTGCATCTTTCGCCCGATACCATGCCCCACAAAATCTTTCACCACCGAAAACCCCTCGTCCAGCGCAACCTTCTCGATAGCATGCGAGATATCCGAGAGACGTCCCCCCTTTTTCGCTTTGCTGATACCCGCATACAAAGCCTTCTCCGTTGTCCGCACCAGCCGTATAACATCGCTGTCGCTCACCCCTACCATTACGGTCCTCGCGGTGTCTCCAATATATCCGCCATATTCCACGCCTATATCCAGACTTACTATATCTCCGAGTTCAATCCGCTGATTGCCCGGTATGCCGTGAACTACCGCTTCGTTTACCGATACGCATATCTCGCCAGGGTACCCCATATACCCCAGAAACGCGCTTTCAGCGCCGAAGCCCTTAATAAGTTCATGAGCATATTCCCCAAGCTCTTCCGTATTGACACCAGGAGCAATCACATCGGCGACTTTGTCCCGTACGCTGGCTGCCAGCCGACCGCTTTCCCGCATGCCGTCCAGAGCCTTATCATCCTTTATGACTATCCTCTTTCTGCTCACTCCTTAGACTCGGCATCCTCAGGTTTTCCCAGTCTGTTTATTGAATCCACAATCTCATCCGCAGCGCAATCAGCATCCTGATCGGAATTAACGCGTTTAAGCTTACCCTGCCCCTCGTATCGGGCAATCAGTCCTTTTGTCTGTTCGTTGTAAACATCAAGGCGATTTTCTATGGTCTCTTTCGTGTCGTCAGCGCGCTGGTACAGTTCCCCGCCACATTCGTCGCATACACCTTCATGCATGGGCGGTCTGTTGTCCACATGGTAATTTCGCCCACATTTCCCGCAAATTCTCCGGCCGGTCAGTCTGGTTATCAGCGTTTCGCGAGAAGCTTCCAGCAAATACACCTTCGACACTTGGCCTTTTCGCTCGGATACGCTCTTTTCCAGAAGTTCCGCCTGCTGTTCGGTTCTCGGGTAACCGTCAAAAAGGTAATGTCCGTCCCCGCTGCCTGCGTCCAGCCGCTCTTCCACCAGTTTCGCCATGATAGAATCGGGAACAAGTTCGCCCTTCTTCATATAGCCCTCGGCCTTCTTCCCCGTCTCGGTTCCCATCTTTACGGCCTCGCGCAACATGTCCCCGGTTGCCACATGTTCATACCCGGTCTTGTCCCGTATAATCTCGGCCAGCGTTCCTTTTCCTGCGCCCGGCGGTCCGAGCAAAATAACAATATTCATACCCTGTTTTTCTCCTGAATAATCCGCGGAATCAACAGCAATCTATCGCCTACGCCCCCGCAATTTGCCTTTTCTCAGAAATCCGTCGTAATGCCGCATCAAGAGGTGCGATTCAATCTGCCTCATCGTATCAAGCATTACACCTACTATAATAAGAAGACTGGTTCCTCCGAAAAACGAAGCCACCAGCCACGGTATACCGAACTGCTTGGCAACTATAGATGGCAGCACGGCAATGATCGTGAGCGAAATAGCTCCTACCAGCGTGATCCTGGTCATCGTCTTGTCAAGAAACTCGGCTGTAGGCCGTCCCGGCCGGATTCCGGGTATATAACCACCGTTCTTCTTCAAATCATCGGCAATCTGAATCGGATTGAACTGGGTTGCGACCCAGAAGTAGGAAAAAAACAGAATCATCGCGGCGTATATCACAAGATACAGCGGCTCCCCCATGCGAAGCGCCTCGCCCAGTCCCTTCGTCCAGGGTATCTTTTCGAGAATTTTTGACGGAAACTGCAACATCACACTCGCAAAAATGATCGGCATGACGCCCGAATAATTGACACGTAAAGGCATGTAGGTGCTCTGACCGCCGTACACCTTCCTGCCGACAACTCTTTTCGTAGTGTGAATTGGAACCCTGCGCTGCCCCTGGGTAAGCATTACCGTTCCGGCAATCACAACCAGAATCATTACAGCCATCAAAATCAAATCAAAAATGTTGAGCTGCGCGCTGACACCTTCCCCGCCAGTCACAAGACCTCCCGTAACAAAAAGCGCTTCAGGAAGCCTGCTAACAATATTTATTGTAATAACAAGCGAAATTCCATTGCCAATGCCCCTGTCGGTTATCTGCTCACCCAACCACATAAGCATCATGGTCCCCGTAGTCATTGCCAGTACTGTCATCACCCGGAAACCCAGCCCCGGATGGGCTACCAGCGGCTCGGTGATATTCGCGTCGATGTTGTGCAGGTTCTCTACCAGCGAGGCAAGCACATAACCCTGAATAATGCATATGCCAAGAGTAAGATATCTTGTATACTGGCTCAGCTTCTGCCTGCCCGTATCCCCCTCTCGCGCCAGACGCTCAAGCGCAGGCACTACCGCTGTCAGCAACTGGAGAATAATCGAAGCGCTGATATAAGGCATAATACCAAGAGCACCGACTGCGCATTTACTCAGAGCGCCACCGCTGAACAGTTCCAGGAAACCTAGAAAACCACCCCCCACCTGGCTCTCAATCGATTCAATAATCCTCTGCAAAGCCGCAGTATCTATCCCGGGAGCGGGAACGGTCGCTACAAGCCGGCACAAAAAAACCATGCCCAGTGTAAACAGGATTTTGCGCCGCAATTCCGGTATCTTCAGAGAGTTTGCAAAGGCAGAAAACATGGCTACTTCTTTACAACTTCTGCTGTACCGCCGGCATCCTCAATCTTGGCCTTTGCACTAGCGCTGAACTGCTGTGCCCGTACCACCAGCTTTTTCTCCAGATTTCCCCGGCCGAGTATCTTCACGCCATCCGCGTTGCCTTTGGCCAGTCCGCACTCACGCAGATTTTTTGCGGAAATCTCGGAACCTTCATCAAAAAACGACAAATCACCGACATTTACAGCTATAAACCGATGCCGTGGCTTATTATACGCGCCCCTCTTGGGAATACGCCTGATCAAAGGCATTTGACCGCCTTCAAAACCGGGTTTGTGTTTGTGGCCTTTTCTCGACATCTGGCCCTTCTGCCCGCGACCGCATGTCTTGCCCGTTCCGGCTGCTCTGCCGTGGCCAACCCGTTTACGGCGCTTCCTGGAGCCCTTCTCGTTTTCAAGCGAATGCAATTCCATTCCAGTGTCCCTCTTTCAAGCCGCCCACTCACATGAACGGCCCCCTAGCTTTTGCGAATAGCGTCGATTTCCTCTTTGGAGCGAAGACTTTGCAGGGCCTTTATCGTGGCTTTTACCACATTAAGCTTATTGTTGCTGCCCAGCGACTTCGCAAGAATATCTCTCACCCCCGAGACTTCCAGAACCGCCCGAGCCGCTCCGCCCGCAATTACACCTGTTCCCGAAGCGGCAGGACGCAACAGCACCCTTCCGCCATCACAAACGCCGGTAACAGCATGCGGTATCGTCCGTCCCCTAAGTGTGACCGGAAACATGGATTTTCTGGCAATCTCGCCGCCTTTTCTTATTGCGTCAACTACTTCATTGGCTTTACCAAGTCCGAATCCCATCGAACCGGCTTTGTTGCCCACAACAACCACTGCGCTGAAGCTGAAACGGCGTCCGCCCTTAACAACCTTGGAGCAACGGTTGACAAATACTACGCGCTCTTCCAGCTCCTGGACTTCGTTTGTTTCGGGTTCCGGACTCACTGCTCCTCCTTATTACTGGCGTCTTTTTCCGACGCGGGCACCTCGCTTGCCCCGGCTTTAAGTCCGTTCTCAAGCGCGCCCCTTACTATTTCCTTTATTCTTCCGTGAAACTTCCTTCCACCACGATCAATAACAATTTCCTCTATCCCGCTGGTCTTCGCCTTATCAGCACCGGCTTTGCCAAGTTCATAGGCAGCAGCCATATTCAATCGGACATCGGATTTTCCCAGCGTTCCCACGCCGGCGAGCGTTACGCCCTCCTCGTCATCGATAAACTGTACACTACCGTGCCTGTTGCTGATGCTTATGTTCATTCGGGGCCGCTCCCGGCTCCCGACGACCTTTCGCCTGAGGCGCTCATGCCTGTTCTTTCGCTTCTGTTTCCGACTGATTGCTTTCATTCCTGTTCCCAATTCGCAGACTTTCAACCCGTTTTCAGATTCAACTAACCACGCCTAATTGCCAGTGACCATCCTTATGCCACTGTCTTTCCGACCTTTCGCCGGATTATCTCGTCCTTATACCTCAAACCCTTACCCTTGTACGGCTCTGCAGGGCAAAACCCTCTGATCGTAGCCGCAACATCTCCTACCTTCTGCTTGTCTATCCCGCTGACGCTGATTTCCGTGTTGTTGTTGACTTCCACCTTCACCCCATCAGGCGCTGTATATTCCTTAGGGGAAGAAAATCCCGCCGTGACTTTGAGTTTCTGCCCCTGAACTTCCGCCCGAAAACCTACTCCTTCAAGCACAAGCTCCTTCCGGAATCCCTTGCTTACACCCTCAATCATGTTGGCAATCAGGCTCCTGGTGAGCCCAAGCATCCGCTTACTGTCTTTTGACTCATCGGGCGGCTTGACATTAAGTTGCCCTTCAGAGACCTCGCATACAAAGCTACCCGGAAGAACAAGATGCAAATCACCCAGAGAACCTTTTACATTAACACCGGATCCGTCTGACTCGACCGTCACTTCTTTCGGAATGGTTACCGGTTTTTTTCCTAATCGCGACATTTACGATCCCTTCCTACCAGATTGAACACAGTATTTCACCGCCGACACCAGCAGCCTTTGCTTCCGCACCAGTCATCACACCCGACGAAGTGCTTATTACCGCCACTCCCAATCCTCCGAGTACCCTGGGTAGATCATCAGAAGTGGCATAACTTCGCAGGCCAGGCCTGCTCTCCCTTTTCACCTCAGTCAAAGCCGGTTTTCCCTCATCGGTATACTTGAGATAGGCCCGAATACGCTTTTTCGCCCCGCCTTCAACTGCGTAGTCCGTTATAAAACCTTCTTTCTTCATCACCTTCAAAACCTCTGCCTTCAGCTTTGAATGTGGCGCCTCAACCATTTCGTGGCCGGCCCTATAGCCATTACGAATCCTGGTCAGTAAATCTGCAATTGGATCAGCTAAAGTCATATTATCTCCCTACCAACTAGACCTGGTCACACCCGGAATTTCGCCGCTCGATGCCAGTTCCCTGAAACATATGCGGCACATGCGGAATCTCCGCATATAAGCCCGTGATCGTCCGCACCTCTCACACCGATTATAATTCCTGACATGGAACCGCGATCCTCTTTTTGATTTCTCTACAAGCGACTTCTTAGCCAACTTTTACCTCCTCAGTTGCTGGAAAAGGGCATTCCCAGCATTTTTAACAATTCGTGCGCCGACTTGTCGTCAGTGGCTGAAGTTACTACAGTGACATCCATTCCCTGAGTCACCTTCACTTCATTCGGATCTATTTCAGGGAAAATCGACTGGT
>CAYTRK010000073.1:0-9002 GCA_964440205.1 uncultured Victivallaceae bacterium | reverse complement strand
GAGGGGTCCTGTCGGATCTCAAGAACTGGCGAGTAGTCTTTGAAGAAGAAGGTGAAGAGAAGCAGCAGCGAAAGGAATGCTCCAGCCGTTCTAAGGTTTTGAATGTGGAAGATACGTCGCATCGGCAGGGCAAGAAGGGCGGCGAGTATCAAGGTCATAACGGCGCTGGGTATTCCCCATCTGAGATTGCATGCTGCGAGCAGAGTTCCCAATAAAGGTGACACGATCACAGCGCTACACAGGAGTGCGATGCCAAAGGAGATGGCTTTGCTGAAAAAGGCAAAGTAAAGATGCTCCTCAATTTTATTCAGCAAGCGCATTCAGTGCCTCTTTCTTGGGGATGTCGAAGCTCTTCATGAAAAGGTCGACTCTTTTGTCGAATGCGTTTCGGTCGTAGGCGGAAGCGGCTCGCTCGCACCGAGTCATCAGTTCTTGATGTCGTTCTGTGCCGTATAGCTTTATAACCCTCAAAGTATGCATTATTAATTCCTTTTCAGTTTCAAAGAGGAATCCGCTTTGCTCGTGCTCCACAGTTTCCAGTTGTCCTGCCTTTGCAATGACAACAGGAATGCAGCCGGCTGACATAGCTTCGCAGGTAGACATGCCAAAATGCTCGAAGCGTTCAGGATTCCGTGTGTCGTGCTCATTCAGTCCGGCGGCATGCCAAAATATAGCAGCTTGCTTGTATTCCTTGTTAACGCGCTCATTTGTTGCCTCGGTTATCAGTTTTATAGGATACCCCTCACAAGCAGCACAGACGGTATTAAAGTATTTTCGGTGGTTATCGGTCTCATGGTGTACACGGCCTACCAGATGCAATTCCCAGTCGCAGGGCAATAACTTGTCGTCGCACATGCTTCTGAATGCGGCGATCATGTCCAAGTGTTTCTTGTTATGATTGCCTGCGAAGAAACGCCCGACTGATAGAATAACTTTGCTCTTGTTGTCAACGCTTGGTGCGACGCGCTTTTTGATTGGCGGCGGAAGAAGAAAAGAATCCCTGCACCACCTCTTCTGGATCCAGTTTGCCGTATATTCAGAAATGGCGATGATTGTGTCATATGTATTCAGGAAAGACCTTGACCACGCCCTGCAATGTGCGGAATCGGCATAGTGTCTTAGTGCCTTTATGCATCGGCTCTTATGATAAGGGGGTAGAGTCATAAAGGAGATGTCGTGTTTGTGTGAGAGCTTGAGCATAAACGGACGATCTAGCTGCCTGTCGGCAATGACCGTTATGCCTCTGTCGGAGATCTGGAATCTTGTGGATGCTGGCAGATCAGTGTCTATACTTTGAAGTGAGTCTGTCGATATGCCGGAGCCGAACACGATCAGACGGTTGCTTGCTCTCCGTGGCTGCACGCATATCTTTGAGTCCGGTGATGCATTCAAGATGACGTCTGTGCCCGTGTAAGAAGCATTCTGTGAAATCGCGACCAACCTGTACTTTGTAAGGAAAGAAATAGTAGGTAGCGCGAGTCTCTCGAAGAGATAGCTGCTCATGTTGGGTGCAGGTTGAGGGAAGAAAGCTAGGTATGCTGAGTGCTTTGCCTGTGAGGGCAGTCTCGAAAAATACGTGGAGTTGATGAATAAATCATATTCGCGAGTTAGAATCTTGTAGTTGATATAGGGTATCTGAGGCCAAATCGATCTCTCTGCCTTAGAAAGGTCAAGGTTCAAGTCGCTTGAGAGGCGGTTTATGTCGAGATCGGCTTCACTGATTAAAGTAACCTGATGGTCGCGAAGTAACGTTTCTGCAAGAGTGCCGATATAGCGCTCGCCGCCTCCTCGAGTATTCCAGTATCTATTATATATTCCGATGTGCATGATGTTGTGTTCTGATTGGAGCGCTGCTTTTCCGCTTAGTCAAAATGGAACGAATTCTTGTTGCTATGCGTGCGCTCAGGATTCCTAGCGCCAGAATGAGAAAAGATAATTTTGCCTTCAGGGTTATTGCATGAGAAGTATTCGGCTTAAGTAGAGCATTTGGTAGGAGCCTCACAAGTTGGAGCAGGTCTCTAGTGATTAGTGCCAGGACCGAAGAATAAGGTCCGTGCCTCGTAATTAGTATCCTCTGATTCCTATGGACATAGTATTGAAAGAAAGCAGAACCTTCGTTGCTCGTAGCTGCATGATGATGGCTCACAAGGCTGTGTGGCGTGAATCTCAGCCGCCAGCCGAGTTTTCGCATGCTCCAGCAAAGATCTGCGTCTTCAAAATAGGCAAAGTAGGCTGATTCAAAGATATGATCACGAGGGAGAGCGGCTCTCTTTATGAGCATGGCGCAACCGCAAAGCGCTGACACATCTTCTGCTTTAGCGTATTGCCCATGATCGGGTTCAAAAATGCCGCGGTCCGAGCATTTGCCATATTTATCAACGTTGCTGCCCGCATTGTTGATCACTTTGCGTGCTTCTCCCTCAAAATGATGGCGATAAAGCGGGATTCGGAGTTCCTGCCATTCGGCAGAGACTTTGTGTTTGTAGACAGCGCAACCATTCATAGCAATAATGAACTCTGATTCATCAAGAACATCCGATGTTCTTACTTTTAGTTTCAGATGAAGGGTCTCAGTGTCCTTAACGGGTATACATAGAGTTGCGTTTCCGTTAGTCCAGACTACTCTGCGTCCATCCAGTGTCTCTGGTTCACAGAACCCGTCACAGAATAGGGGCTTCTGGTAATCAACCTCCTCAAATCCACAATCTGCATCAAGAAGAATGCCGAGTGTTCGTGAGTCGGCTCCTATGCCTTTCTCGGATGGGATGAACGTAGAACTCGAAATCTTGAGCTCGACGAAGCTCTCAGCGAAGTGTATTAGGGGGCCTGCCGCACCCACTTGGGGATCGCTTAATTCGGCAACAAGATGCATAAGCCAAAGCGGATCGACGGTGGTGTCATTATTCAGGAGAGCGATGTAGTCACCGCGAGCGAGCTTGAAGCCAGAGTTAACGCCGCCGGTGAACCCTTCATTTCTTTTCAGGGTTACAATTCTGGCTTCTGGATAGAGTGTTTTGACCTTGGCAACGGAATTGTCTGTTGATGCATTATCCACGAAAATGAGCTCGAAATGAGGGTAATTTTGCGCCTTTATGCTTTTCAAAAGAGAATTAAGATGTTTTTCGCCATTCTGGTTTACAACAATCAGAGACACTGTAGGCAGAGCGTTGTTCAGAAGTGCAATAGTCGTATCTTTCTCCCTGGCAACGCGTTCCATCTTTTTCTGGTAATCACCTGCGACTCGTTGTACTTCATGCTGCCAGTCTCGGTCTTTGTCAGCGAGCATTTGATCGCGCTCTTCACCGATACGTTGGATTTCTTTTTGATAGTCGCTTGAAATGCGCTCTATTTCCTGCTGCCACGCGGCACGGTTTCCGGTTGCGATTATATCATCGGTATCGAGCATGACAGAGGTCTTTAGCTTCGGTGTGTGTTGTCGTCCAGCGATTGCAATGGCGTATTCGGCAGTGGGCAACGCTGACGAGATCGAGCTGCCGCTGTCGTCGTTGTGTTTTAGGCTTCGGATAGTTGTTTTGCTAGTTTCGAATGAGGATGAAATGAGATCTGCTGTCAGAGTCTTCTGTCTCGCTATGCAAACATAAGGGAATGTCTGCTTGAGAAGCCCGTCGAACTCCTCCGGTGTAAGCTCGTGTAGGTGGAAATGGTTTGGAGTGGCATCGTTGCGGTAGTTGTCTTTGTCAGGCGTCGAAATGATGAGTAAGCCCTTTGGTTTCAGGATTCTGTCTGCTTCCTGAATAAATGTATGCTGGTCCTGGGCGCTGAGGTGTTCGAGAGTTTCGAAGGACACTATTCTGTCGAAGGACTCATCAGGACACGGGATTGAGGTACAAGATCCTGTCCGAAAATCAAGTGTAGGGCCCTTGTACTGCCTCTGTGCCACACTCACTGATTCGGAGTCTATGTCCACGCCAAGTACGTGTTTAGCGGATTGAGCAATTAGATGAGCCCCATAGCCCGTGCCACAGGCAATATCCAGAACTGTCTTGCTTTTGCACAGCTGTGCCGCAAGCAGGTAGCGGTTCCAATGCTCGAGAGCAAGCTGCACTCCGCTCTCACCATCAATATAACGTTCGCCAGTGAATTGCATCAGTAATCGATACCTTCGCCACCTATCTCTGCAGCAGCGTATTCAGGTGAAACTAGCCAGTCCATAGATGCCGTGGGCGAAGAGTCGGCCACGTTGAGGATTATTGCGTCTTGGATCCAGTGATGTTGTATGTGAGAGTTGAGTGACCCGGAAGCGACTGCAGGAGAGATTAAATATTCTCCATGTGCAAAATGCGGTAGCCGCAACTTTATCTTGACGACATAGTGATTGCCTTTGGCAAGGTGATCAGGGATGGAGCCGGAGGGATGTGTCAAGGTGTTCATGCCTGTGATTACAGTCCCCTTCCTGTCTGTCATACGGAATCCTATCACAGGTGCATAGACATCTTCGTTGGCCTTTATTCTTATGCACAGATGAAGTTCTCTTCTTGAGTCAGGTACGGCCAAAGCTTGGCCTCCGTCTTCATCTAGCAATGCAAAGTGAGTAATTGATGCGGCCTGATCACCGAAGGAAGAGAATGCCTCAGCTGAAATCCAGTGCTCTTTTCTCTTTCGTGCGCTGTTGTCGGTATCCGTTATAAGAGCCGGTGAAGCTTCTTTGCCTGATGCCATGAATGAGAAGTACTTGTCTCCCGTCTTGGCTACCTGGCCATCTGCCGCAATTATGCCTTCTTCGACCCAGATTCCCCGATCACATATCTTGTTAATCAGAGATATATCATGGGATACAATGAGGAATGAGTGACCCTTTGCACGCAGTGCCTCTAGAGATCGAATGCACTTTGCTTGATAGCGGATATCGCCAACAGCAAGTGCTTCATCGACAATAAGAATGTCTGGTTCCACCGCCGTCTGCACAGCAAAAGCCAGTCGGACAAGCATGCCGCTAGAGTAAGTCTTGACGGGCTGATCCAAGAACTGACCGATATCTGCAAAAGATGCGATGGTATCGAACTTATCGTCCGTCTCTTCCTTTGTAAGACCTAGGATTGATGCATTCATATATACATTCTCGCGGCCGGTATATTCCGGGTTGAAGCCGGAGCCGAGTTCTAGGAGGGCGGCGACGCGGCCGTTGACGGACACGCCGCCTGATGTGGGCTGAAGTGTTCCCGCGATTATTTGCAGCAGAGTGCTTTTCCCGCAGCCATTGCGGCCGATGATTCCGACCGACTCGCCTTTCTTGACGTCAAAGGAGATGTCCTTCAATGCCCAGAACTCGCGTCCGTAACGCTTGCCCCAGCGCCAGAAAATCCCGTCTTTCAGACGGTCCTCGGGCTTGTCGAAGATGCGGTACATCTTGGATACGTTGTCTACTTTTATGGCTGTGTCGGTCATAATGTTTTTTAACTACGGAATACGCGAAATACACAAAAGTGGTTCAATACGTTCATTTTCCGTGTCTTCCGTGTCTTTCGTAGTTTCAATTGTGTTTCTCTTCTAGACCACATCAGCGAAGCCTTTTTTAGTTCTCATGAACCAGGCGTGTCCTGCGAGGCATACTAACAGTGATACAAAAGTCCAAATACCCCATAGCTTCCAGTCAGGCATCTGGCCCCAGAGTAGAGACCGGCGAAAGGTATCGAGAATTATGGTCAGAGGGTTCATTTTGAGAAATAGCTGGAATTTTGGCGGTACTGAAGTTGGAGGATAGAAGACAGGGCTCAGGAAGAAGAGGACCTGTACGACTACAGGGGTCAGTTGACCGATGTCTCGAATGTAAACACCAAGCGAAGCAAGAATCCAGGCGAGGCCCAAAGCAAGGAGAATCAAAGGAAGGTAAGCGAGAGGCAGCAACAATATTGTAATGGAGAAAGTCTTGAGCATGAAGATGCTGCCCACGACCACTAAAAGGCAGCTTATCAGTGAGTTGATGATTGCGCTTCCAGTCGCCACAACGGGGAGGATCTGGAGAGGGAAGACGACTTTCTTGACGTAGTTCGGGGTTGATAGGATGAGTGAAGGGGCACGATTGATTACTTCAGCGAACACATTAAATGCGGTAAGGCCTGCGAAGAGAGTAAGGGCGAATTCGGCTGTAGAGTTCTCTGAATTGCTCATTCCCCAGCGGGCCCTGAATATAACAGAGAATACGAAGGTGTAGACAGCCATCATTAGCAGCGGAACAATGAAAGACCATAGTATGCCCAGATAGGATCCCCGATATCTCTGGCTGATTTCACGGAGAGTCATCTGCTTAATAAGCTGGCGATGCTTGTGCAGATTTATCAAAACGCGAACAGGATTGAACTCGCGTATAAATGTGTCTAACCCCCGGGTATTCATTTCTTATGACCAAGTCGTTCCGATTTTATCTGTTTGTAAAAACTAGCCATCTAAAGCTCTTGCCCTCTTTCTCTGAATCTTTTTGAAAAAATCGTATATTATAGCGGTGGGCAGGCAGATCACGATCAGTATGATTGTACCCTTGGCTTTGATGCGTTCTTTAAAGGTCATTTTATGAAATCCTGATTTTTTTGTTCTCTGTAAATGCTCAGGTTTTTCGCTGATGCATCACGAATAGGGAGCTTTTATGACCTGATCTATTCATAAAAACGGTAAGCTGGTTGACGGTGGTTAACCACATCTCAAATTGCTGCGTCTTGTAGCTGTGGTAAACTCGGCCCGTTAGTGAAGTGTTTCTTTGAGGTCCTCGCGATTTTTGAAAAAGTTTGTTTTCCCTTGGTTTGTGATCCAGTCAGGGCGGCTTAGCGCTTTGACGCGAAGTTTTTCGACAAGAGATTGGCAGAAGTCAGGGCGCGAAGAACAGGGCTCGCCTTTTAATTTTCGTTGTTTGAGGGAGTCGGCAATCTCAAGCGCTGTGAGGAAAAGGAGATCCTTGAAGGCGTTCTTGTCCGAATCGGACAGCGTGGTATCACGCTCAAAATCTGAAAGTCTTTGCGGTCCGAAGAGGACTGAGTTGGTGAGCTTGCCCATAAAATCGGAGGAGGGTTCATTTTTCATGGATTTTCGGGTCCATCGCGATAGAACGGTTCCACCGCTTGCTATAATTTCCTGGAGTCGCTGGTGTGTGCCTTCGGCTGTATTTAAATGAAGGGAAAAGCGGGCGGCTTGATATGCGCGGGAAAGATCGCTGCCGTGCTTTAAGTTACCTTTGGCGTATTTGGAAAAACGAGGATGATTCTCCCAGCCGCGGCCGTATAAGTGGAAGATAGTCCTTGGTCCTTGGTCCTTGGTCCTTAGTCCTTGGTCGTCAGCGCCTGGTTTCTGGCCGGCAGGATTTACAGGATGAGAGGAAATTATTTCGTCGATCCATTCGAGGACGACGTGTCGGTAGATGGAGTCGTTGAGGCGCCAGAAGAGGGTCTGGATGGCCTGATCCTGAGCGTCGGAGGGCAGGGAGTTGTAGATTTGCTGAAATGCTCGCTTGGGGTTAGGCCGTTTACTTTTCGCCCCTTCTGCCCTCGTAAAGTCAAGGCCAGACCCCGTCTCGCAGGTTGTTTTTAGTCCTTGGTGCTTAGTCCTTAGTTCTTGGTGCGTCATGGGAGGGTTATGACGCAGGAGTTCGGTTTCGAGTTCGTCGTATGTTGTATAGGTTCTGCCGGAGCGGTATTGGGTCCAGAGGTGGTCGTGCAGGGACATGAGCATTTCCCCGGTAAAGCCGTAAGCGGAAAGAACGGGCAGAATATCTTCTTTTATGGCCTGTGATGTCGGTTTGCTGCGGTTGGAGGCGTACATTATGTCGCAACTGTATTTTTTGTTTTGTTCCTCTGTCAGCTTACGAGGCCTGAATATATCGGGGTTTACGATCATAGGCATCTCGGCAAGCCGTTCTTTAAGATAGCCGTATTTGCGGATCTGGCCGACATAGCCGATGATGAGGTCCCGTCTTCTCGAAGACGTTGCGCCGGGGCTTTTTAGTTCTTTGTCCTTAGTCCCTGGTCGGTGGTTGTTGTTGTCGCGGGTGCAGCCGGGGAGGTGAGAGAGGTTGGATTGGGCCATGCTGTTCCATTGTGTTGCAGCGGTTTTGTTGTTTATGTGCGGCAGGGTGTCTTGTATCCAGGTTATGAACATCATGTTGCGCGGATAAATAGAGAGAGTTTCTGTGCGGAGGTGGTTGATGAAGAGGAATATGTCCGGTTTGAATTTGTTTATCTCAAGGGCGATGTAGTAAGGGGATACCGATTCCTCAGTGTTGAGATGTTTTGTCTGCCAGCCGTCGTTTTTAAATGCGGCTGTTGTGTCGCGGGCGCTGTATTGGGTTACGGTGGAGCTGGCGGAGGTTACGAGCATGAGGCGCGGCGGGCGGGATGTGGGGGGAGGGAGGGGAGAGTTGCGGGAGATGATGGTGGCGAGTTGGTTGTCGGTTATGGAGTCGTAGTAGGTGTTGTTTTCGGCTATGAGGCGTTTGGTTTCGGCGGCCATGTGTTGGCCGATCTTATTGAAAGGGGCGATAACACGCCTCGCAGTTCCGTTTGATGAACCGCTGATGAGGGTGACGACAGGGGAGCGTTCTGGATGGTTGAGCAGGTCCCGGGCCTGCTGTTCTGCGTTTTCATGCCAGAAGAAATGGACGCGGCTGGATTCTATGATTTCAGAAACATCAAAGGTGTTAAGAAAACCCTGGAGGTTGGCAAAGGAGTCCACGCATACGTAGATGTGCTGAGGCATTCCTTCTTCTGCGGCTTTTCTGGACCGGTTGTAGAGAAAGATCAGTTCGTCGCCGGGATAGAGACCGACGAGAAGGACGGGACGAGCAAAATTGTTGAGATGAGATGTGTTGTTTTGCATTTGGGTCTGAATTTGCTGCGCAGATACGGACGAGTCATAAATTGGACAGAGGTGTCCGTCTATATCTTTGGCGTAGGTTATATTTCCGGCCTGGTCCTTGACTGTCCGAATGTTGCCGGTTTCCTGGTTGGCGAGCATTTCGGCAGCAAGGCGGGTGTAGAAAGACAAAATTGTTTGGAAAG
>CAYTRK010000072.1:0-9063 GCA_964440205.1 uncultured Victivallaceae bacterium | reverse complement strand
ATGCAACCCCTGCTAACTTACTCTGCCAAAGGCGCATTTACTTTGTCCATTGACCGGCGGGTACCTTGCCGTGGGATTCTGGCAAGGTCGTTATTGACTTCGGTATGCATGCCATGTAGATTCCATATCTCGCACAAGAAAGATTGTTGAATTAACTGACCCAGGGAGGACGGAATGGCTGCAAAGAAATCAAAGACAACGAAGAAAACTGCTAGCACAAAATACGTGTATTCTTTTGGCGCGGGCAAAGCGCAAGGTAACGCATCGATGAAAAACCTGCTCGGCGGCAAAGGCGCTAACCTTGCGGAAATGAGCAGCCTTGGAATACCGGTTCCGTCAGGTTTCACGATCACCACCGACTGCTGCACCGAGTATTTCGAGAACAATATGAAATATCCCTCGGGGCTGAAAACCGAAGTCGAAAAAGCCCTGAAGAGAGTTGAGCGGGAAATGAAGTTGAAATTCGGCTCGCCCGACAACCCGCTCCTGGTTTCCTGCCGTTCCGGAGCCAGGCAGTCAATGCCCGGAATGATGGAGACAGTCCTCAACATCGGACTCAGTTCCAAAACAATACCTGGTCTGATCAAGAAAACCGGCAACGAGAGATTTGTCTACGATGCCTACCGCCGCCTTATTACCATGTATGCCGACGTGGTAATGGAAAAGGCGGAGGGAATCGAACCGGAAGAAGGCGAAGGCATTCGGGCGCAACTTGAAGAAATTCTGAACGATCTCAAGAAAAAGAAAAAGTACAAAAATGACACGGACCTTACTGTTGAGGACCTGAAAGAGCTCTGCGAGGACTACAAGAAGAGAATCAAGAAGGCGCTCAAGACGTCTTTCCCGGACGACGCCATGGAGCAGCTCTGGGGCGGCATCAGCGCTGTATTCAAGAGCTGGAACGGCAAGAGAGCCAAAGCTTATCGGCGGATTGAAAACATACCCGACGAGTGGGGCACAGCCACCAATGTCCAGGCAATGGTGTTCGGGAACATGGGCGACTCTTCTGCTACAGGTGTGGCATTCACACGTAATCCTGCAACCGGAGAAAACAAATTCTACGGTGAATGGCTTGTTAACGCACAGGGCGAAGATGTTGTGGCGGGGATCCGCACGCCTCTTCCTCTGAATGAGTCGATAAAATCCGACCAGAGCAAGCATCTCGTTTCCCTGGAAAAAGCTATGCCGAAAGCATATAAGGAACTGGTCGCCATACGCAATAAACTTGAGAAGCACTACAAGGACATGCAGGACCTGGAATTCACAATTCAGGAAGGTGTGCTTTACCTGTTGCAGACAAGGACAGGAAAGAGGACCGGCACGGCGGCTCTTAACATGGCGATGGACATGCTCAAGCAGAAGCTGATTGATAAAAAGACGGTTGTCCAGCGGCTTACTCCCAACCAGCTCGACGAGCTTCTCCATCCGATTGTTGATCCCGAAGCTGAGAAAAAGGCAAAACCCATTGCAAGCGGATTACCTGCCGGCCCCGGCGGAGCTTTCGGCAAAATAGTGTTTACCGCAGCCGAAGCAGTGAAGCAGGAAAAGGCCGGTAATCAGGTTATCCTGGTTCGCGAAGAAACGAACCCCGAAGACGTGGAGGGGATGCGAGCGGCTTTCGGCATTCTTACCGCGCGCGGCGGCATGACCAGCCATGCGGCTCTAGTCGCCCGCGGCTGGGGCAAATGCTGCATTGTGGGGGCCGACGAAATTGAGGTCAATGCCCGCGCAAAGCAGATGAAGATCGGCAGGAAAACTTACAAGGAAGGCAGCGTAGTAACGCTTAACGGCACCAGGGGGCTGGTATACGAAGGAGAAGTGGCAATGATCGACGCCACAGAGAACCCCCGGTTCAAGAGGTTCATGAAGATTGTGGACAAGTACCGGGAACTTGGTGTCAGAACCAATGCGGATACCGCCGAAGACGCCGCCATGGCGCGCAGCTTCGGAGCTGAAGGCATAGGCCTGTTCCGCACCGAGCACATGTTCTATGGCAAAGGAAGCGAGAAACCGCTCTTCCTCCTGCGGAAAATGATTCTGAGTGAGACCGAAGGCGAGAGACGGAAGGCTTTAAAGGAACTTTTCAAGTATGTAAAGAAAGACATCAAGGCGACTCTCGAGGCTATGAAAGGCTATCCGGTTACAATCAGACTGCTTGATCCTCCGCTGCATGAATTTGTTCCCCACAGTAAGGAAAAAGTGGCTGAAGTTGCCAAGGCTCTTGGAATATCGGCGAGACAGGTCAGGGAGCGCGGATCGGCTCTTCAGGAAACAAATCCGATGATGGGCCACCGCGGTGTGCGCATCGGGGTTAGCTATCCGGAAATCGCGGAAATGCAGTTCAAAGCGATTTTTGAAGCTGCCGTGGAGCTGAAGAAAGAGCGCAGGAAGTGTTACCCGGAAATAATGATCCCGGTTACCTGTGACGTCAGCGAGCTTCTGAATCAGAAGAAGCTCTGCGACACAGTGTACAAGGAAGTATGCAAAGCGAAGAATGTCAAAGAAATCCCTTACATGTTCGGTACAATGATAGAAATCCCCAGGGCCTGCCTGTTGGCTGACGAAATGGCCGGTGTAGCCGAGTTCTTCTCGTTCGGGACAAACGATCTTACGCAGATGGGCTTCGGGTTCAGCCGCGACGACGCAGGGGCTTTTCTGGGAGATTATCTTGAGAAAAACATGATAAAGGCAGACCCCTTCCAGACCATAGACCAGAAAGGTATAGGACAGCTCATACAAATGGCCGTGGAAAAGGGACGCTCGACCAAAAAGAAACTCAAGGTTGGAATCTGCGGGGAACAGGGCGGCGACGCGGCTTCGGTGAAGTTCTGCTATGATACGGGACTTAACTACGTGAGTTGCAGCCCGTACAGAGTCCCGATAGCAAGGCTTGCTGCAGCACAGGCTGCTTTGTCGAAATAACCGGTTGATGATGCCGCCGGTCAGTGTGGACCGGCGTACTAATCGCCACCCAGAAAGCGAGAAAGACATGAATGCTGAAAAGGTGAAGGCTGCTATTCGTGATATTCCTGACTTCCCGGTCGAAGGCGTTGTTTTTAAAGACATAACGCCGGCGCTTTCCGACCCGGAGTTGTTCCGGGCGTCAATAGATCTTTTTGTCGACAGGCATAAGGATAGCGGGATTACAAAGGTTGTTGGAATAGATGCCCGCGGCTTCATTTTTTCCGGCGCAATGGCTGACCGGCTGGGGATCGGAGTCATTCCGGTTCGAAAAAAAGGCAAGCTGCCGCACCAGACATATGAAAAGGAATATGATCTGGAATACGGAACCGCAACGCTGGCCGTTCATCAGGATGCCTTCGAGCAGGGCGAAAAGGTTGCGATTGTGGACGACCTTCTTGCTACCGGCGGCACGGCAGCCGCAACTGCTGAACTTGTGGAGAAGGCCGGCGGGGAAGTTGTGGAAATTGATTTTCTTGTGGAACTCAAATTTCTCAAGGGCCGCGAAAAACTCACCGGTTACAATGTCTTTGCGCCGATACAGTTCTGAAAATCTGACACGTTCTTCCTGTTGCCGCAGACGCGATTATTCGGTATCATATCGGCCTGTTAACATGAGGAGGTCCGTTATGAACCGTATTTACGCCGCAGTAATTCTTTTCGCCTGCATTGCATATTCTTCAATGGGCGAGACCCCCAGAGTGGCTGTGCTGAATTTCGACACCAAAACAGGCAGGGAATCCGGCGGACATTCCGGGCTTGTTCCCGCAAAGGCCGTTGCGGCCAAAGGCGCCTACGTATTATCACGGATTCTTCTGGATCAAGACGAGTTCACGCTGGTGGACCGCCGCGATTTCACAACTCAACTGGAGAAATTAAGCCATAAAGAACTAGGAAACGATGATCCCCGCCCTACTTTTATTCACGCGGCCCAGATGCTCAACGCGGATGCGGTACTGCGCGGAACGCTGCTTGTCTATTCAACCGGGGCAAAAAAGGTCAGGCAGGGCGGACATGCTGCGGATCTTTCGACCTTGAGCCTGCGGGTGTCCATCAGAGCGCTGGACGCGATTGACGGTTCGGTCCTGGCAATCGGAAGCGGGGTGTCTCAAAAGGATTTCCGGCAGACTGAAAATGTTAAGATCAGTATCGGCGAAGAAGAGGTCTTTCTAATGCTGGAGGACGCCGTGCGCCAGTCGGTGCCCGACCTGAAGAAGGGCCTAACCAGGCGGCTCCAGAAGAAGGAGAAACAAGACACAGTATTGCTGACGGTTGAATCCACGGACGATCCCGCGCTCGTTGAAATCGACGGGGCGCTTGTAGGTACCACGCCGCTGAAATCCCTGGAAGTATACAGCGGCGACCACGTCTTGTCTGTCAGCCGCCCCGGCTACGAGACCATAACCAAACGGATAGTCCTTGAGGAAGATTCAATTATCAAGGCGCCTATGCTGAAAACCGATCTCACGGTAAAGGAAAAGAAGGAAATTTTGGAAAAGGCGGACATGCGGATGTACCTGACATCCGGGCGTCCGGATATATTGATTCAGACCATAAAATAGGAAGGGTTCAAAGATGGCAAAGAAAATACTCAAGATAGTTGGAGTTCTGGTTGCGCTGGTAATCATAGCGCTGGTGGTCGTTTCCTTTACCCTCGGCAGCATTGTTGAAAAGGGTATAAACGTCGCAGGGCCGAAAGCGCTTGGAGTTCCTGTTTCTGTTGAGAATGTCAAACTCAACCCTTTTTCCGGCAACGCTGCAGTTGAAAATATGGTGATAGGCAATCCGGAAGAGTTCAAGACAGACTCGCTCTTCAAACTCGGCAACTTCAATGCGGGTGTGAATGTTATGTCGCTGCTCTCGGATACGGTAAAGGTCAGGAATATCGAAATACGGCAGCCTGTCATAACCTATGAGATGACCATGAAAGGCAGCAACATGGGCGCCGTGACCGGGAAGCTCAAGAAGAAGGCCTCCGCGGGCAAGGCGAAGGAAGAAGAGAAGGCCGGAAAGAAACCACCGCAGAAGAAGATTATGATCGACCACGTTGTTATGCAGGACGCCGAAGTTCGGGTTCTTGCTCCGGGGCTGGCCAAGCCTCTAACAGTGAAGTTGCCGAAACTCGAACTCACTGATATCGGGACCGAGTCCGGTGGCGTGCGAATGGACCGCGCGTGGCTTGAAATCATGCTTGCCGTCGGTGAAGCTGTTGCCGAAGAGGTCGCACAGTCGGGAGAAATCTCCGATCTGGGCAGGAATATCAGCAGTCAACTTGAACAAGCAGGCGATAATCTCTCCAAAGACATAGAAAAGCTCGGAAGCTCCCTGACCAACGAAGCCGAAAAGCTCGGAATCGACCCCGACAAAGCGCTCAATGAAGTCAACAAGCTGCTTCGATAATTACCGGACGCCGTTGTTTGCTCGAACTTGACGAACCTCGTGTTAACATTTTGAGTGCAGGCTGTTCCGATGTTTCACCAATTCGCCCCCGGCAGAAGCGTTATCCACGCTCTTCCGCCGGATGGCAGACAGGCAGTTACAAAATTCTGTGAGTTATTCGAGCAAGGACAAAATGTCTCATTAGTCTCGTTTTCAGAGCGCCTCATGTGAGACACCTTTGTCTCATATCTGCATTGAGCCATACTCTGCAAGCCATTCCGGAGCAACCCTATAGAACATTCCGAATGCTTAGAGTCATGTCTTGGCATGGTGTATGCATAAGGATCAGGTGGAAGTTATATAAATGTCCACGGGATGGGCCCGATGGACACATGATAAAAAGGAGGTTTAGAGATGATTAGATGGAGTAATGTTGGAGATCCCTGGTCTTTGCTGGATGATATAGCCGGAATTCAGGCGGATTTCAACAGGTTGATGGGCGGACGCAGTTACAGAAACAGGGCGGCTGGATATCCGCGGCTCAACGTATGGACCTCGGATGATGAAGCCATTGTGGAGGCGGCGCTTCCGGGGGTGAATCCGTCAGATGTGGATATTTCCGTTGAGGGGGATTTGCTGAAGATAAGCGGAGCTGTCCGGAAGGAGCAACCCGCGGGAGCGGAGCTCAGGAAGTCTGAAATTCCGGAAGGAGAATTCAGTCGAAGCCTGAGGCTTCCTTTCAGGGCGGAAAGCGGCAAAGTGGAAGCAAAGTACGCCAATGGCGTGCTGGGCATAAGCGTGCCGAGAGCCGAGGAAGACAAGCCGAAGAAAATCGAAATTACTGCGGGCTGAAAACAACAAACAATTCAAGGAGGTGAATAGAAATGAGCGCACAGGAACTTGAGAAAAAGAAAGATCAGGAAGTGTCCACCGAACCGGAATACGGGTATGTATTCGTTCCTGCAGTGGATATTTATGAGACTGAAGGAGAATACATCATGACTGCAAGTATGCCCGGAGTCGGGAAGGACGGAGCCGATGTTTCGGTGGAAGATCGTGTTCTGACCATCGAAGGCAAGGCGGCAAAAGCCGAGCCGGAGAACTGCCGGAATATCGCCCGTGAGTTTGAAGTGGGGCATTACCGGCGAAACTTCGAGCTGTCCGATGACGTTGATGCGGAAAACATCAAGGCAAGCGTGAAGAACGGGCTGCTTACAGTGACGCTTCCAAAGCGTGAGGAAAGCAAGCCGAAGAAAATCAAGGTTAACGTGGGTTAAGCAGGATAAGTTGAAGAAAGGAGGTGCCATTATGCCTATAAAAGACATAGTTCCCAAATTTGGAGGCCGTAACAGGGCGCCAGAGAGGAAGCGCGAGGCTTATGGACTGGCTTCTTTTCAAAGGGAGATGAACAGGTTGTTCGATGATTTCTTTAATGATTTCGGGCTTGTTCCCTCCTGGGGAGAAGCCGGGAAGTCAGCTTCGTTTGCTCCGAGGGTCAATGTTTCCGAAACGGATAAGGAAGTTAAGGTCTCAGCCGAGCTTCCCGGAATGGATGAAAAGGATGTGACCGTTGAGCTCGAGGGAAATTCGCTGGTAATTCGAGGGGAACGGACTGATGAGAATGAAGACAAAGGAAAGAACTGGCACAGGCGCGAGTATTCCTACGGTAGTTTCTACAGGGTTGTAGATATGCCGGCAATGGTCGATGCGGATAAGGCCAAAGCGAAGTTCAAGAAGGGAATGCTCAATGTCAGTATTCCAAAGCTGAAAGAGGACGGCGAAAGACGAAAGAGCATTGACATATCCAGCGATTAGTCGCCGTGTTTTTTCGCGACGAAAACCCCGCGGGTTCCAAACCGCGGGGTTTTGTGTTTTAATGGCAGGGACAATATAAAAATTGAACAGGGAAAAAGATGTTTCCGATAAGGGATAATATACCGGCGCGAAGGCCGCCCGTTGTAACTTACGCGCTGATTCTGGTTAATGTCGCAGTGTTCATTTATGAACTGATGCTTACACCGCGGGCCTTTGAAGATATGATATTTTCATATGGTGTGGTTCCTGCCAGGTTTTTCGAACTGGCGCCGGCGGAGTTTTCCGGAACAGTGATTACGCTGTTCACATCGATGTTTCTGCACGGTGGATTTCTGCATCTGATAGCCAATATGTGGGCTTTGTGGTTGTTCGGCGACAACGTGGAAGACCGGATGGGGCGCCCGCGTTTTCTTGCTTTCTATCTGATATGCGGGCTTGGCGCCATGGCGCTGCACATCGTCCTTAACAGCGACAGCGCTGTGCCGACTATCGGGGCAAGCGGATCGGTGTCCGGGGTGATGGGCGCATACGTATTGTTTTATCCTATGGCAAGAATGATTGTGATGGTTCCGATTTTGTTCTATCCTTTGTTTTTTGAACTGCCTGCGGTGGTATTTCTGCTTGTGTGGCTGTTTATGCAGATCTCCGGGGGAACCGCTGCTGCTGCCGGTGAGCGCGTAAGCAACGTTGCATTCTGGGCTCACATAGGCGGTCTTGCGTGTGGCGTCGGACTCGGAATACTGTTTGCAAGACACAGCAAGGCGATCCCGCGAAAATACAGACGAGGTTTTTACAGAAGGTGATACAAAATGGGTGTTGAATACAAAGATTATTACAAGATTCTGGGTGTTGACCGCAATGCTGACGCTTCGGAAATCAAAAAGGCGTACCGTAAACTTGCACACAAGTATCATCCGGACGTCAACAAGGATCCGGAGGCGGAAAACAAATTCAAAGAGGTCTCCGAAGCGTACGAAGTTCTTAAAGACCCGGAGAAACGCAAAAAATATGATTCTCTAGGCGCTGATTGGAAGAGTGGACAGGAATTCCACCCGCCGCCGGGATGGGAAAATATCGGGTTTGGGTTCGGCGGCAAGACAAGGCCTGGAGGCGGCGCAGGGTTCAGTGGAATGGGCGGCTTCAGTGATTTTTTCGATGCTATTTTCGGAGATCTCGGAGGCGGCGCGGCAGGCGCTCGCGGCAGAACCGGGCGCGGCGGCGGGTTCCAGTGGCCCCCACCGGCGAAGGGCCAGGACCAGGAGGCAACGGTAACGGTTTCCCTCGAAGAGGCGTACTTCGGCACGAAGAAGAATATTGCATTGCAGGCAAGAGAAGTGGACCAGATGGGCAGGCCGAAAACAACAACCAGGCGCTACGATGTGAGGATACCGCCGGGCACGACAAACGGCACCCGGATACGCCTGGGCGGCCAGGGCGGCGCGGGCGCTCAGGGCGGCGCGGCCGGGGATTTATACCTCAGCGTCAGGATCGCGCCACACCCGCACTTTCGACTGAAGGACCATAATCTGGAAACGGATTTGAGAATTGCCCCTTGGACAGCGGCTCTTGGCGGATCGGCAGAGGTGCGGACGGTGGAGGGCAAAGCAACGGTGAAGATACCTCCGGGCACCCAGAGCTCTCAGCGCATCAGGCTGAAAGGCAAGGGGCTGCCGCACGGCAAAAAAGGCGCGCGGGGAGATCTGTTCGCAGTGGTGCGGATAGCTGTTCCGAAAGAACTGACGGACAAAGAAAAGAAACTGTTTCAGCAACTGGCAAAAGAATCGCAGTTCAAGCCATAAGTTCCTTGCACTCTTTGTGATAACCTTCTTGTCTCCCCCCCTCACATCCCACCTCCCACATCCCTTTCGCGCTCGCAGCAGGAATTCTGTGAGATATGCGGGTTAAGTG
>CAYTRK010000071.1:0-9216 GCA_964440205.1 uncultured Victivallaceae bacterium | reverse complement strand
AAAAAATAATTAAGGAAAATGCTCCCCCTGAGTTGACAAGCGTAAGGCTCTTTGATATCTTCAGTGACACAGGTAGGATAGGGGGAGGCAAGAAAAGTCTTGCGTACAATCTGTCTTACCGCTCGACTGAAAAAACCTTGACAGACGAGGAAACCAACAGGTTACACGAGTCAATCAAGGATGTGTTGAAACGAAAACTTAACGCTGAAATTAGAGAAGGATAGCCTTTAAGAGTTTGTTTTGATTGCAATGGGATGAGGTGGGGTAAACCCATGTTTGATTTAGTGAAAAAACTGTTTGCTTCGGTCACGCGCGACATTCTGGTGGCCGGCTGTACAGATTGTGGAGTAGAGACGGTAACGGGCAGCGCCTGTCGCAATGGACGGGGCATGTCCGTTTTCTGTTTTTCCGGGCCATTGTTTCGATTGTTCTATGGAAAACATGTTTGTGCTTTAGCACTGGGTAAAAAATACCCTGCCTTGCTCGTTTGCAGGCAAGTATCTCTGACCCATTAATATTAGTAAAGGGAGCTGGAAAGCTCTGCGGACAGGATGCCCGTAAGGGACCCTGGAAGCAGGGACTACGGCGCCCACCTCGAAATCGAGGTACAGAGATTCATGCCAAAACGACTTGCGGCGGGGTATTTTTTTTGCCCGGGGTTAAATTATGGATTTGTTCGAAAAAGAACATGGCGAGCAGGACAACTCCAGAGCGCCGCTGGCTGCCAGAATGCGGCCCGTAACGCTCGAAGAAGTAGTCGGGCAGGAACATCTGCTTGGCCCGGGAAAACTGCTTAGTCGGGCAATTTCCGCCGACCGCCTGAACAGCCTTATCCTTTACGGGCCGCCAGGCTCGGGTAAAACATCCATAGCCGAAGTTATTGCAAACGTAACCCGGCGCCGTTTCCTGAGGACAAGCGGAGCAACTTCCAATGTGGCCGAACTCAGGGAGTTGTTGAACACATCCGCTGAACTTAAGCGGCACAAGGGCCAGGCTGCAGTTCTGTTTATTGACGAAATACATCGTTTCAACAAGGCTCAGCAGGATATACTGTTGCCATTCGTTGAAGACGGTTCGGTGATTCTTGTAGGGGCTACAACCCACAACCCGATGTTTTTTATCAACAGTCCGCTCACCTCCAGGTCGCTGATATTTGAGCTTCAATCCTTGAGCGAAGAGGCGGTTCTTGATCTACTTGAAAGGTCGCTCTCCGAGAAACGCGGCCTTGGCGAATTCCGTGTCCATGCCGACAAAGACGCGCTTGCTCATCTGTCGCGGGTCTGTGAGGGCGATGCCCGACGCGCATTGAATGCTTTAGAGATAGCGACTCTCACAACTCCGCCTCTTAACGACGGAACGGTGCATGTGACTCTTGAGGTCGCCGAATCATCAATTCAGAAAAAAGCTGTAGTGTACGATCACGACGAAGACGGACACTATGACACTATTTCCGGTTTCATAAAAAGCATGCGCGGCTCGGACCCTGATGCAACCGTCTACTGGCTCGCCAAGATGCTTTATTCCGGCGAGGATCCCCGTTTTGTCGCCAGGCGCATGGTGATTTTTGCGTCAGAGGATATAGGAAATGCCGACCCGCGGGCCCTGGGTATAGCGGTTTCCGCTTTTACCGGCGTGGACTATGTCGGTATGCCGGAAGCAAAGATAATACTTTCCCAGGCTGCGACGTATCTTGCAACTGCCCCGAAAAGCAATGCTTCCTATCTTGCGGTAAAAAAGGCCTGGGATGATGTTGAACACGGGCGGACATTCAAAGTGCCCGAACACCTGAGGAATGTTCACGTGGACAGCGTGCGAGAAGAGGGCGGGACGCAATCCGAGTACAGGTATCCGCATGATTATGAGGGGCACATCACCGGACAGGTCTATATGCCCTCAAACGCGAAGTATTACATCCCCGGTAGCCAGGGCTACGAAGACACCATAAGAAAACGGCTTCAGCGGTGGGCTGATCGAATAAGAGAAAGAGGGCCGGAATGAGCGCCGGAACAAAAGAGGAAATCCGGAACGCCGTTAACGCATGCAGAAAGAGGGTGAATTCTGAAGATAGAGTCAAAGCCAGTGGTTTGGCCTGTCGACAACTTGACGGTATAGAGGCTTTTGAAACCGCGCGGACAGTCAGCGTTTACCTCAGTCTTCCCTGGGAGATTGACACCGGGGAAATTATCACTCGGCGCTGGGATAGACAGGCGCTGGTGTGCATTCCGGCTTTTGATATGGATTGCGAAGAATACGGACTGGCAGAATACCAGGACGGCATTGAGATGTCTGCCGGAAATTTCGGGACAAGAGAACCGTCTTCTCCGAAATGGGTTCCGTGTTCAAAAGTGGATGTTTTTGTGGTCCCCGGTGTCGCCTTCGGACGCAACGGAGAACGTATCGGTCACGGGGGAGGGCACTACGACCGCATTCTCAGCCGAGCGCGGCCGGATGGCGCGCTGAAGGTAGGTTTGGGTTATGACTTTCAGGTCTTTGATTTTCTCCCGCAGGAAAAAAACGATGTGCGCCTGGACATGGTTGTTACCGAATCGCGGGTTATCAGGTGCAGTTGACAACCGATATAAGAAAGAAAATGACAAATACGGGCATGCGCCCGATCAGGAGAAAGGAACAGTGGAATGGGAACTATACTGACAGGCATTATCAGCCTTTTGTTTGGTTTGGGCGGGGGATACCTTATACGCCATGTGATCGGTTCATACAAGGCCGAAGGCAATGAACAGAAATCGCAGCTTGCGCTGGAAAAAGCCAAGGCTGACGCTGATTCAATTAGAAAAGAAGCGGAAATACAGGCAAAGGCGGAGGTGCTTAAGGCGAGGGAAGAATTTGAAAGCACTACCGAGTCAAAAATAAAGAAGCTTGCCAGCCAGGAGGAAAGGATCTCTGAGAGGGAATCGAATCTTGACCGTAAGGTTTCCATGATAGAGAAGAAGGAATCCAACCTTGAATCCAAGATCAGTGAACTCGATAAGTCCAAATCCGTGCTGGAGCAGGAGCGAGTCGAGGTTGCCGAACTTGCCCGGCAGGAAAAGGCCAAGCTTCAGGAAATGGCGGACATGACGAGGGACGAGGCCAGAAAAACTCTTCTTGCTCGAGTTGAAACGGAAATTCACGGAGAGATGGGCGGCTTGATCCGGAAACTTCAGGAGCAGGCCAGGGAGACCGCGAACAGGGAAGCCAGGAAAATAGTTGCTCTTTCCATCCAGAAATATGCGGCTTCACAGGCAAGCGAAATGACGACAAGCACGGTTCTTCTGCCCAACGACGGCATGAAGGGCCGGATTATCGGTAGAGATGGAAGGAATATCAAGGCTCTGGAGTCGGCAACGGGAATCAATATCCTTATTGACGACACGCCGGAGGCCGTAGTGATATCAGGGTTTGATCCTATCCGGCGGGAAGTTGCCAGGCAGGCCCTGGAAGCGTTGATTTCGGACGGACGCATTCACCCTGCCCGTATCGAAGAGATTGTCCGGAACACCAGTGAACACATGGACGAAACGATACGTACTGCCGGTGAGGAAGCCGCTTATTCGGTCGGCGCGCAAGGGATAAACCCCGAGCTTCTCCGGTTGCTGGGCCGCCTGAAGTTCAGAACAAGCTACTCGCAGAATGTTCTTCAGCATTCTGTAGAGGTAGCTCAACTTATGGGGATCATGGCGGGTGAACTCGAACTTGATGCTTCGCTGGCAAAACGGGTCGGATTATTTCACGATATTGGCAAGGCTCTTGACCACGAAATAGAGGGAGGGCACGCGGTAATCGGCGCTGACATTCTGAAAAAGGAAGGAGAGTCGCCGGTTGTTGTGAATGCCGTTGCGGCGCACCATGAGGAAGTGGAACGCGAAAGCCTGTACGCGGTGCTGGCCTCCGCCGCAGACGCGATTTCCAGTTCGAGAGTGGGGGCCCGGTCGGAAACCACCGAGCTTTACGTGAAACGACTCGAAAAGCTTGAAGCTATCTCGACTGGTTTTGAGGGGGTTGGCAAGAGTTATGCAATGCAGGCTGGCCGTGAAGTGCGTGTCATAGTGATACCGGAAAAAGTCGATGACAACGGCAGCGCTGTGCTGGCCCGCAATATCAGCAAGAAAATAGAAAGCGAGCTGCAGTATCCAGGCCAGATCAGGGTGGTGGTAGTCAGAGAAACAAGGTGTGTGGAATACGCTCATTAGTCAAAGGAATGCTGTGTCGGAAGAGAAGAAAGTATACAAGGTTGTCGAACTGACCCGTCTTATAAAGTCAACACTGGAAACCGGTGTTGGCTCCGTATGGCTGGAAGGCGAGATTTCCAACGTGCGGCGGCCGCAGTCGGGGCACTATTATCTGACCATAAAGGACGAGCACGCGCAGATACTGGGCGTGTTGTTCCGGGGCAATCAACGCGGGCTGAATTTTCAGCCGGTTGACGGTCTGCTGGTCAGGGCATACGGCGACATCAGCGTTTACGAAAGAAGCGGCAATTACCAGATAATCATCCGCCGCATGGAAAAGAGCGGGAAGGGCGCCCTTCAGGAACGGTTTGAGAAACTGAAACAAAAGCTTCTCAAGGAGGGGCTGTTTGACAAATCTCTCAAGAAACCTGTGCCCGCTCTGCCGCAGCATGTCGGCGTTGTAACCTCCGGCACGGGAGCGGCTATCAGGGATATACTCAACGTTGTATCAAGGCGGTTTCCGAATCTGCACCTCCGGCTTTACCCGGTGAGAGTCCAGGGCGACGGGGCAGCGCGGGAGATAGCAGCTGCCATTGCATATTTCGATGAAAAAAGCGATATGGACGTAATCATTGCTGGAAGGGGCGGCGGCAGCATGGAGGACCTGTGGTGTTTTAACGAGGAGATTGTTGCCCGGGCCATTGCTGCATGCAGGATTCCCGTCATATCCGCGGTTGGACATGAAATTGATTTTACGATCAGCGATTTTGTCGCCGATCTCAGGGCGCCGACTCCCTCTGCGGCGGCTGAACTGGTTGTTGGAAGGAAAACAGAGTATGAAAACAACATAAGCGAACTGGAACGCAGACTTGTCAGGGCGCTTCGCGAGAAGGTTGTCGATGTGCGCAACAGAATCGCCGCCGCTGAAGGCAGTTATGTGTTCCGCGAGCCCGGGAATATGATTGCCCGCTATTCGCAGCAGCTTGAATCGCTCCGGATCAAGATGCGCCATCAACTCATTGAATCAGCCCGCCAGTCACAGCAGCGGGTCGATGACCTTTCCATAAGGATGCTGCACCAGACGCGGATGTGGAGCCAGGGCTGTCGCCATGATCTTGAGCGGCTCAGAAGCCAGTTAAACGCGTATGATCCGCGGGCGGTCCTCAGGAGAGGCTACAGCTTGACAAAAGATTCTAACGGCGAGATTGTAAGGTCTCCGGCGGAAGTTACGGAAGACGATATTATTACCACTGATCTCGCTGATGGTTCCATCGAGTCCCGTGTCATGGGATCGTCGAGAGGATAAGCAGTGTGAAGAGAGTGTATGGAGCATTCAGAAGAAGTGAAAGCAGAACGGGAGAGCGAAGACATGACCGAGAAAACTGATACTGGTAAAAAGGCCGCGAAAAGCAAGATGAGCTTTGAGCAGTCTCTTGAGAGGCTTGAGCAGATAGTAAAAGAGATGGAAAGCGGATCTTTGAGCCTTGAGAAAATGATCTCACGTTTCGAGGAAGGCCAGAAACTTCTGAAGGACTGTTCAGGCAAGCTCAATGAAGTGGAACGCAAGATAGAGGTTCTTGTAAAGAAGGGCGACCGGATGGTACCAGAGGATATGGAACAAAAAGCGGGAGAGAAGGGCTCGGGAACAGTAGTAGAAAACGGTGAAAGCGAGGGAGAGCTTTTCTGATGGCGGGTACCGATGATTGTCTTGTGGAAATTTCCGGGCTGAAAACATGGTTCGGTTCGAGGCATAAGCCTGTAAAAGCGGTGGACGGTGTATCTCTTCGAATCCGGGAAGGGGAGACCGTAGCGCTTGTAGGCGAAAGCGGATGCGGCAAGAGCGTAACAGCCCTTTCCATGGCCAGGCTTGTCCCGGAGCCGCCCGGGTTCTACGAAGGCGGTTCTATTCTGCTTGACGGGCAGAATGTGCTTGAGATGTCTGACCGGGAACTGCGGCAGGTGCGAGGCCGGAAGATAGGCTACATTTTTCAGGAACCCGGCAGTTCGCTGAACCCGGTGGTTAATGCTGGAGACCAGATTGCCGAAGCTATCCGGCTGCACAGGAAAGGAACCGGCGCAAGAGAAGAGGTGATTGACCTTATGCAGACGGTTGGTCTGCCCGATCCCGCTCGCCGCATCAAGGCCTATCCCCATGAATTAAGCGGAGGTATGCAGCAGAGAACTATGATTGCAATGGCGCTGGCCTGCCGACCGAGCTTGCTTGTCGCAGACGAGCCCACTACTTCGCTGGATGTCACTATCCAGGCTCAGATTCTTGAACTGATGAAACGGCTTCAATCCGAGTTGAGGATGGCGATATTGTTGATAACCCATAACCTGGGGCTGGTAGCTGAAATGGCTCATTACATCTACGTGATGTATGCGGGCAGAGTTGTTGAAACCGGTCCCGCAGAGGATGTATTGCGGCATCCGTCTCATCCATACACAAGAGGCTTGCTTAATGCCGTGCCAAATCTGGAAAGCTGGCCTGGCAAAGGGAAAAGGATAACCGGTATACCGGGCTCAGTGCCCGATCCTTCAAACCTGCCTCCCGCCTGCAAGTTTGCGCCGCGTTGTCCAAGAGCAAAAGATCCATGTCTTGAAAAGGAACCTGTTCTTGAAAAGAAGACAGGAAAGAACAGGGAGGTGCGGTGTAATTATCCGTATACATAGGAAACAAGATGGAAATACTATCTATAGAAAGAGCTAAAGTTGATTTTTCTGTCCGGGACCGTTTGGGACGTAAGGCCCGGCTGAGGGCTGTAGATGATGTCAGCCTGTCTGTTTCTCGCGGTGAGACAGTCGGCCTGGTTGGCGAGAGCGGATGCGGCAAGACGACTCTTGGGAGCGCCGTGATAGGTCTGACTGAACTGACCTCTGGGAAGATCGTATATAATGGAAGGGATGTTAATGATCTACTCAGCAATAGTCCCGATTTTTTGCGGCGAGAAATCCAGATGATCTTTCAGTATCCATTTGGTTCATTGAACCCGCGTGTCACCATCGGCTCGGCCATTTCCGAGGTTCTTAAGATTCATGAAATATGTAAAACGAAGAGTGAGCGGCGGGACAAAGTTGTATCGGCATTGGAATCGGTGGGACTCGAAAGCAGCTACGCCTCGCGTTATCCGCACGAGTTCAGCGGGGGGCAAAGGCAGCGACTGGGTATAGCAAGGGCTCTGGCTCTTAATCCTTCGCTGGTTATCGCGGACGAGCCGGTTTCTGCGCTGGATGTATCCGTACAGGTTCAGATTCTTAACCTTATGCTGGAACTGCAGCAGGAGCGGAACCTCTCTTATCTCTTTATCGCGCACGATCTTGCGGTAGTTAAATATATGTGTGACCGTATTCTGGTCATGTACCTGGGCAAAATAGTGGAGCAGGCGGAAGCTTCGGAGATCTTCAATCATCCCGCGCATCCGTACACCGAAGCGCTGCTTTCAGCGGTCCCTGACGTTGAAAGAGGATTGATGGCCCGGTCCAAGGGGTCGAGCAGGATTGTTCTTCAGGGTGATGTGCCTTCGGGAACGAAACGGATTCCAGGTTGCCCGTTTCATCCGCGATGTCATCGCGCGCAGGATATCTGCAAGGAAGCTGTTCCGCCGCGCAAGACGGTGGCCGAAAACCATGCCTCCGTTTGCCACTTCGCAGAAGACGTATTTGCTTCGAGTGTGCCGGAGAACAAGAGAAAAGCCAGATATGAGCCAGCGGTATAACGTGAAGGCTGGAGGAACCTGAGATGAACGGAGCGAGTGTTATGGAAAAACGAAGAGTTGTTGTTACTGGAGTGGGCGTGGTCACTCCATGTGGAATCGGAGAGGAAGAACTATGGAAGAACCTTTCATCGGACGGAACCGGGATAAAACAGATCCAGTCTTTTGATGTCAGTGATTACAAGGCGAAGAACGGGGCCGAAATCGAGAAAGGCAGGCTTGAAACTGCCTCCAGGGAAGCCGGCCTGTCCACGCGCCGCGATCGCACCGTGGATCTTGCCTTGCTGGCCGGCGGCATGGCTTTAAAGCAAAGCGGGCTTATCGAGAATTTCAACGAACCGGAACCGCAGGAAGTTGGAGTTATTGCCGGTACTGGAACAGGTGTGTCGCACAGCGTGTATCAGGCCTTCAAGGGCTACTTTGAGAAAGGACTGCGAGGATTGCGGCCCACCTCTGTGCCCCGCGGAATGGCCAATGCAATATCGTCTCAAGTCTCCATGTGTTTCAAGCTGACCGGCCCCAATTACGTTACGGTGTCTGCATGTTCTTCTTCTACAAACGCAATTGGAATCGGATTCAGGATGATCCGCGATGGCTACATCGACAGGGTACTGTGCATAGGAGCAGACGCTCCTTTTGATCCCTTTCTCTACGGAGCGTGGAATAACCTTGGCGTTCTTTCAACCCGCGAGCAACCGGAACAGGCTTGCCGTCCTTTTGACAGAAACCGGGACGGATGCATTCTTGGCGAGGGTGCGGGCGCAATAGTTCTGGAGAACGAGGAGGCCGCCCTGGAAAGGGGAGCGGCTATTCGAGCCGAAATAGGCGGTTACGGGGAATCATCGGACGCCTCGCACATAACCAGACCTAGCTCCGAGGGGCAGGCCAGGGCAATTCGCCAGGCGCTTGATTCAGCCGGCATATCGCCTGCGGAGGTTGGCTATATCAATGCGCATGGAACGGCTACAAGAGCCAACGATCCTGCCGAAAGCCAGTCTATTCGCCTGGCGCTTGGCGCAGAAACCGACCGGGTTCCCGTGGCATCAAACAAGTCGTTCTTCGGGCATCTGCTCGGCGCCTGTGGAGCTGTCGAGACTGTTGTCACCATTCTCAGCCTTGAACATGGCGTTTCGCCGCCGAATCTCAATCTGGATGAACCCGATCCGGACTGTGATCTGAACCTCGTGCCGACCAGCCCCAGGCAAATCGAAGCGGAATTCGCGCTTAAAAACAGTTTCGGTTTCGGCGGCAACAACGCAGTGCTGGTGATAAAGAAAAAATAAGTTGTAGCCGCTCCATGAGCGTCCCCACATCCCTTTCGCGCTCGCAGCAGG